>JAQWZS010000016.1 GCA_029253325.1 Bacteroidia bacterium | reverse complement strand
CAATGACAAATTTGAAGATATAATTGCTTATTCCTACGGCAAGAAAAAGGCTCCAACTCCAATCAGCACCAATTTTAAAGGCGATAAATAAAACTACAAAACTATCGATGAGTTGACTGATTAAGGTACTTCCAGTAGCTCTTAACCAAATTTTATTTTCTCCTGTAATCGATTTAAGTTTTTGAAAAACACGTACATCTACAATCTGCCCAATTAAAAAAGCAGTGAGCGAACCAGCAATTATCCATAAACCTTGACCGAATATTTTTTCAAATGCTTTTTGAAAATTTGGAATTCCTGAAGATATAGCACTTTCAATCCACCACTTAGTTGGAGATAAATTAATAGCAAAATAAACTCCCAGAAATGCATAGCTAATAAGCCCAACCGTCAGAAAAGATAAGAACCGAACACCCTTAATTCCGAAGTATTCATTTATGATATCTGTTAAAACAAAAACAATGGGCCACAACATTACCCCAGCAGTTAAGTCAAAGGAGACTTTTTCTCCAAAAATTTTATAATAGAAGGTGTCTAGTCCTAGTGTATTTTCTAAAGAAAATATTTTAATTCCAATGAACTCTGCTATTAAGGCATTGGCGATAAAAAAACCACCCAGAATTAGGAATAGTCTATTTTCTTTTCTCTCTAAAATGTTCATTTATGTAGTAATGTAAATCTATGTGTGGAAATATAGGCACAATCCTTGTTTATAACAATACTATAATTGTGTTCTGATATGATAAAATACATTTTATGTTTAACAGTTTTGATGAATAGTCTACTAGGATTAGCTCAGGACGCCATTTCTTGTTACAATTCTGGAATTGATAAATTTGAGGAAGGAAATGTTTTGGGAGCAATAAAAGATTTTGATGCTGCTATCGAATTTAATCCTAAAATGGCAGAAGCATATTGGGGAAGGGGTAGTGTTTATGCAGAAATGGAAGAGTTTGAGCCAGCATTGAAAGACTTGAATACTTGCATTAAAATTGATCCTGGAGTTGGAGATGCATTCTACAATCGTGCTTTTGTTTTTATGGCATTAGACGAGCCACAAAAGGCATTAAATGATTTAAATATGTATGTTTTGCTGAATCCTGATGATATTAATGGCTATCTATCTCGACTGGATATATTAGTTAAGTTTGGAATGAGAAGTGAGGCATATGCAGATATGGAAAAAGCATCTAGATTAAAAGCGAGTAATCCATCTGAATTTCTTCAACGATCAAGGATAAGATATTTGATGAAAGATACCTTAGGATGTATCAAGGATTTGGATAACTGTATTTCACAATCACCATCATTTATGGAAGCGTATTACTTGAGAGGAAAGTATCATTATGAATTTGGGAATGATAATTTAGCAATTCAAGATTTAAATGTCTATCTCCTTACAAAAGATAATGATCCAGAGGCATATGTTATAAGAGGAGAGTGTTATGCTCATCAAAATGAGTTCTCAATTGCAGCAAGTGATTATACAAAAGCTATCAAAATGGATGCTACTAACCCAACCTACTATTTTGACAGGGGTTTCTTCTATCTTCAACTTCAAGAATATCAAAAAGCTCAGGGTGATTTTATAAAGGCTATTGCCTATGATCATAAAGATATTCGTTTGGCATATTTTAATTTAGGAATTTCATCCTACCGATTAGGACAAAAGGATAAAGCCTGCGAGCAATGGAGAAAATCAGAGAATATGGGGATGGATTACATCAATAAGTATTGCAACTAGAGTGCACACTATTTTTTAAGATTAAAAATGCCAAACTTCCCGAATCCCCATTTTGAAAGTCGGTATTGAACAGAAACGAGCAAAACTCCTAGTCCATAAATAGAACTTCGTTTTAGGTTAATCGAGCTTGCATCATCAAAATATTTTGTGGGGCATGTTACTTCACCAATATCATAACCAGCATAGAAGATTTGAGCAGTCATTTGATTATCAAAAACAAAATCATTACTGTTTTTCATGATATCAATTGTGTTAAAAATGGATGTATCAAAAGCTCGATAGCCTGTATGATACTCACTTAGTTTTTGATCGATTAATATATTTTGTGTAAGTGTTAGTATTCGATTTGCAACATATTTGTACCATGGCATTCCTCCTTTAAGAGCACCTTTTCCAAGTATTCGGGATGCATAAACTACAGGAAATACACCATTAGCAATGATGCTACACATGCTTTTAACAAGTAGGGGAGTGTATTGATAATCTGGGTGAACCATAATGGCAATATCAGCACCAACCTCAATGGCTTTGTTGTAACAGCTTTTCTGATTACCCCCATAACCTTTGTTAGTATCATGGATAATTACATGATTTATTCCAATTCGTTTTGCTAGTGCTGCAGTATCATCTTTACTCGCATCATCCACGAGAATAGTTTCATCTACTATATCAAAAGGTAACTCTTTGTAAGTTTTCTCTAATGTTTTTGCAGCATTGTAAGCTGGAAAAACAACAACTACTTTTTTGCCATCGATCATAAATTTATACGAACATTAAATAAAATACTAAAGCACCCGATAGATATCCGACTACAGCTAACCAACTTATTTTTTTTAGGTACCAAACAAAATCAATTTTTTCCAGTCCCATTGCAGCTACTCCAGCAGCAGAACCAATAATTAAAGAGCTTCCACCTGTACCAGCACAAAATGCCAGGAATTGCCAAAATCGACCATTCGCTGCAAAATCACCTGTAGTTGAAATATCATACATCCCTTGTGCAGCAGCAACCAATGGAACGTTATCTACAATACTTGATAAAAGTCCAATGATAATATTTATAGAGAAGATATTTCCATTAAAGAAAGTGTCCAATTTTTCAGCGGCTGTTCTTAGGTGACCAAACTCCTGAAGTGCACCAACGGCCAATAATATTCCTAAAAAGAATAGAACACTGGCAGTGTCAATTTTTTGTAAAACACCTATTACGGATAAAGGATGTTTTTGTGATTTGCTTTTGCCTTTGTGCATTATTTCAGTGACGGTCCATAAAATACCTAGACTTAACATCATGCCCATAAAAGGTGGGAGATGAGTGTGTGTTTTAAATATCGGAACAAATATTAGACCTGCAATTCCAAGGAAAAAAACGAATGTTCTTTCGGCAGATGTAGTAGGGTTAATATAATGATCAAGATTTTCTTGTTTGATAGGTCTAGAAATTTCACCCTTAATGGTAAGGCTGAGTATTGTCAATGGAACAATCATAGAGACAAGACTTGGAATAAATAAATCGGTTATTATTTGTGGTACATTTGGAAGTTGTCCTTTAATCCATAGCATAGTTGTTGTGACATCACCAATTGGAGACCAAGCACCACCTGCATTGGCTGATATAACAACCATTCCAACAAATATCCATCGTGTTTTGACATCCTCAATAAGTTTTCTAAGCAGAGATATCATTACAATCGTTGTTGTAAGATTATCTAAAGCAGCAGAGAAAAAGAATGTCAATACACATATTATCCATAGTAACTTACTTGCATTTTTAGTTTTTATGCGATCAGTAATAACTGCAAACCCCTCATGTGCATCCACCAATTCAACAATGGTCATAGCACCCAATAGAAAGAATAAAATGTTGGCTATGTCAAACATATGGTGGTATAATCCTCCACTTCCATTCAGGCCATGTTCGATGGTGTGTATAATGTCGTGGCCTCCATCAAGTGAAAAAACATAGATGGTCCAACATAGCATTCCAGTAACTAGTGCACTAGCAGCTTTGTCTATTTTTAAAGGATGTTCAAGAGCAATACAAACGTAGCCGAGAATGAAAATAATTATAATGAGTGTAGCCATGTGTTACTTAATCTTAATCTGGGGGCAAAAAAACGTTTTTTTCTTCACTAAAATGGGGGAAATCATTCACAATTTTAAAGTTATCATTAGTTCTTAGAATCGTTATATGTTGTAGACCGTTAGTTATAAAAATTATAGGAGAGTCTAAATATTGAAGATATGAAGTAACTTGAGTGAGTGTTTTTTGAGTTATTGGAACAGATGGAGCCTTACATTCCACTAGTAATTTTGGTTGACCAAGTGAATCATAAAAAACTAAATCATATCTTTTTTTTGTTTTTGGAAGTGTTCTCTCAACGCTAATTCTTCCAATAGGAAATCCGTTTTTTATCAATTGTTGAATAACATGCTGTCTGACCCATTCTTCTGGTGTAAGTACAACATGTTTATGGCGAATAGGGTCAAAGATTAATTTTTGACCATTATTGTTAGATTTTAGTTGAAAGTTAAATTTTTCGAAGTTTAATTGCACTACTTTTATATAAAACCGATGGCCAAAGGTAGCAGTTCATACACAGATTTCAATAATTTGATGCAGCAACTTGATAAGAATCAAATTGCAACTGTTTATTTATTGCATGGTGAGGAATACTACTTTTTAGAGCAATTACTTCAAAAGATCGAGGAGGTAGTAGTAGATCCTGCAACAGCTAGTTTCAACAAGCATATAATGTACGGAAAGGAAACCCAAGTTTCAGATATTGTGAATATTGCCAGACGTTTTCCTATGATGGCTGAAAAGCAATTAGTTGTGTTAAAAGAAGCTCAGTATAGCAAGTCTCCAGAAGCTATATTGCCCTACATTGAAAACCCATTGGATTCCACTGTATTAGTTTGGTACCATCCAGGTAAAAAACTTCCAATGAATAGAAAGTTGGGGATGGCAATGAAAAAAAATGCTGTTGTTTACACCGCTGATTCCGTACCCGAGAGAGAAGTTACAGTTGTAGCTAAATCTTACATTGAAAAAAAAGGGTATGATATTGAGCCAAGACCGCTTCAATTACTTGTAGAAAACAGTGGATTTAAATTCTCAACAATTGTAAAAGAACTAGATAAAGTTTTTTCTAATGTAGAATCTGGAAATAAAATTAGAGAAGATCAGATTGAAAAGTATGTTGGCATCAATAAGGAGTATAATATTTTCGCTTTGCAAAAAGCCTTAGCCAAAAAACAAAAAAGTCAAGTAGTTGAAATAGTCAATTATTTCATGGCAAATATTCACAACCATCCCATAGTAATGCTCAATGCTGCATTGTTTACTTACTTCAAAAAAGTGGCTATGGTTCAAAGTATGAATAAAAAAACAGATAAAGAAGTAATGTCTAGTGTTGGAATACCTTTTTTCGCTATTGGAGAGTATCGGGAGGCTGCTAGGAATTATTCTGGCAAGAAAATAGTAGATGTTATGGGATGTATAAATGATTGTGATCTTAAATTCAAAGGAATAACCCAAACATCAAAAGACCCCAAAGTTCTTTTTGAGGAGACTATCCTTAAAATACTTGGCATATAATCGTAAAAGTATTATCTTCGAAAGACTTTTGTAAACTATAATATCAATAAAAATAATCAAATGAAAAAAGCACTAATTATTGGACTTATGTCCGCTCCATTTTTATCTCTCTCTCAATCAAGAGTTGAAGTAATTAATGTCCCAAATGCACAACAAGTGTCAGTTGATGCCTCTTTAATCAAAGCAATTGACAATGAATATACGCCAGGTAAGTCTATCACTGGTGAAAAATCAGTTGTAAAAAGGAAAAAGGCAGTTAACTACGACTACATCGATTTAGGAAATACTTACTACGATTTACAGACAAATTCAAGCCCAGGAAGAAGGATTGTATTGCACTCAGATGGAACAGTATCTGCTGTTTGGACAACGAGTCCAGATGCTGGTACAGGTTACCCCAATAGAGGATCTGGTTACAACCATTATGATGGATCAGCTTGGTTGACAGGCAGAGATAACAAAATTGAATCAAATGGAAGAACTGGTTGGCCTTCAATTATGCTTTTGGATGATGGATCAGAAATGACCGTTGCACACGAATCAAATACAGGAGGTTTTGTAGTGTCAGGAAATAGTGCTAAAGGAAGTACTTCTTTTACTAGTTCAGACGCAGTTCTTGATGATCTATCAGAACCAAACACTAACCGTGTTCCAATTTGGAACAGAAGTGCTGCTTCAAATGGCAAAATTCATATTATATCAAATTACTGGGCAAGTGAATCAAACGGAGTACCTGTTGTAACAAGAAACGGTGTTGTTAGTCCAACAACGTACAGTAGATGGGATGTAAATGGTGATACTGCAGATGTTTCTCATTCAATACTTCCAGGTTATGATAGTACCTTATTTGCAGGTGGAGGAGGAGATAGCTATGCTATTGATGTTAGAGATTCTATAGTAGCTATTCTTTTAGGCGGTCTGGGAGATCCTTTATCGCTTTGGAAATCTACCAACAATGGAGAAACATGGGCCTACACAGATGTTGATAGCTTACCATTTAAAGGAAAAAGAGCTCCAGCTCAATTATTGCTCTCTAGAGATACAGTTCTTACTAATGACGGTTCTGTTGATGTGATGATTGATCCAACCGGAAAAGTACATGCTTTTTGGGGATTAGGAAGAGTTTTGGGTGCTGAGCCTGATGGTGAGGATACTACTGGTTTCAGTTTTTTCCCTGGTCAATCTCAAATAAGACATTGGAAAGAAGGAGATGCCTCAACTCGAATTGCTGGTTCAGGTTTTGATTTGGATCAAAATGGACAATTTAATGTAACCAATGAGACATTTAGCGGTCTGGACGCCAATGGCAATGTTCCTAGCAATTTACTTTCTGCAACTAGAACTGGTTCAACATCTATAGTTACCATGCCATCTGCAAGTGCAGATGAAAATGGTAATCTATTTGTTGTTTATTCTGCTCCAGTAGAAAACCAGTTACACTTCTTGAATGCCAATTTTAGAGATATTATGGTTTCATATTCAACTGACGGAGGAGAAACTTGGATGGGTCCTCAAAATTTGACACAAGATGGTACACAGGAATGTAACTTCCCATGTGCTGCTAAAATTGCTAACGATTATTTACATGTTATGTGGCAACAAGATGCTACACCAGGTACATTTTTGCAGAATCACTCGGCTAGTGCAGGTTCTCACCCCAATGAATTAAATACGATGAAATATGCTGCAATACCTGTTGCAGATATAATCAATAATGTTATTGGAAATGATGTCCGTACTGCAGGAGTTGATGATGTTAAGTCAGCAGAAATTTTTGTAGTAAGCCAAAACCAACCGAACCCTTTTAATGGAACTTCTGAAGTATTAGTTTATTTAAGAACAGGTTCACAAGTTACACTTACCATTACAGATATCTTAGGTAATGTATTGAATTATGGTGACTTAGGTGTTATGAGTGCAGGAAACCATAAACTTACCATTGATGGTAACGGATTATCAAGTGGTATGTACTTTTACACGATAGCTACTCAAGATCGTCAAGTAACTAAAAGAATGCAGGTAAAATAAATTTTTACTGAAAATATTCTAAATCCGTCATACTCGTATGACGGATTTTGAATATTTTCAGCAAAAATTTATTTTACCTGCATTCTTTTAGTTACTTGATGATCTTGAGTGGCTATCGTGTAAAAGTACATACCACTTGATAATCCGTTACCATCAATGGTAAGTTTATGGTTTCCTGCATTCATAACACCTAAGTCACCATGATTCAATACATTACCTAAAATATCTGTAATGGTAATTGTAACTTGTGAGCCTGTTCTTAAATAAACTAACACTTCAGAGGTTCCATTAAAAGGATTCGGTTGATTTTGGCTTACTAC
>JAQWZS010000010.1 GCA_029253325.1 Bacteroidia bacterium | reverse complement strand
GCTCTAAAGCACAGAGCGGGAGACGAGGCTCGAACCCGCGACCTACAGCTTGGAAGGCTGTCGCTCTACCAACTGAGCTACTCCCGCATACATATTATTACCTTTTCTGTTTATATCAGTGGGGAGAGTAGGATTCGAACCTACGTAGCCGAAGCAGCAGATTTACAGTCTGCCCCATTTGACCGCTCTGGTATCTCCCCAGAAAAGAGCCGCCTATTGGACTCGAACCAACGACCGGCTGATTACAAATCAGCTGCTCTACCAACTGAGCTAAGGCGGCAATATGTTAAAAATCAAAGGGTTATATCAAAGAACTTTATACTTTTCTCGACCCTCCTTATTTTAAGGACGGCAAAGGTAAGTATTTTGTTCAATAGAACAAACCCACTACACTAAAAATTAAATATTAATTTTAGTTTAGTAAAATTATGGAAATCTCGAGCCTATTTGTGCTCCACTACTTTACCTTTATGACGCTTTATTTGTGTCTTCAATGAATCTACTGCCATATCCGTAGCAGCCTCATATGAGATGGATGTCTCGGTTTGTATAAAACTAGTTTGACGAACATTTATTTTTATCTCAACTGTCTTATTTTCTTTCATACTTGTGTTCTCTAATTTTAAAAAAACTTGAGCATCAATTATGCCATCATGAAATGTCTCTAGTTTGTTAAGCTTTATTTCAATAAAATCAATCAGTTTTTTGTCAGCTTTAAAGTGAATTGCTTGAATTTGTGTATTCATATTGTTTGTCTTTATTTTTTCTATTCTGAAAACGGATGTGTATCCTTATATATTTTCTTTAACTGCGAAATATCATTGTGAGCATAAATTTGAGTTGCTGCTAAGCTACTGTGTCCCAACAATTCTTTAATCGAATTCATATCAGCTCCATTCTGTAAAAGATGAGTTGCAAAACTGTGCCTAAGTATATGAGGGCTCTTTTTATCTGAAAAGGTCTGATTCAACATTCTTTTGACAACTTGATAAACCCATTTTTCCTTTAATTGATCTCCTTGTTCATCACAAAAAACAAAATCTGAACATATATGATTTAACTCCTTATGGTCTAGAAATCGTTCTAAATGACCAACAATTTCATTACTTAAAGGGACGATTCTTTCTTTCTTTCCCTTACCCATTACTTTGATTTCCTTTCTATCCAATGATAAATTAACTTCTTTTAGCATAATTAATTCAAAACGCCTCATACCTGTGTGATAAAAACTAGAAAATATAGTAAACTCTAGAGATGATTGATAATCATTCACATTCAACTCATAAGCATCTAGAACTTGATTAATTTCTCGTTCTTTCACATAGCTAGGAATATTTTTTTTGAGTTTTGGTAACTGAATCTCTAATGGAATCTCCTTATTAATTTGATCTGAAACAAATAGAAAATTTGCAAAAGACTTCACGGCACTTACTTTCCTGTGAATAGATCTTTCAGAAATTTCAGCTAAGACTAGACTTCGAACCCATCTGCGTAATGTTTTAGAATCAGGAACATAGCCTGAATTACAATCTTCTGAATAAATTAAATACTGCTTAAGATCAGTAATATATGATTGAATAGTGTGAATCGAATAACCTCGATTCTTTAAAATGTAATCGTAATACTTGTCTAGTATAATCAATGTTGCACCAGTCATTCTGTGCACAATATACAAAAAAAGTAGGAGCTTTCTGCTGAGAAATTACTTTGGGTTATTCAAGAATTGCTTGTACCTAGCCTTTATCAACTGCTTTCTGCGTTTGACTGATGGCTTGATAAACTGTTGTCTCTCTCTTAACTCTTTAACGACACCTGTTTTTTCAAACTTCTTCTTATACTTTTTTAAAGCTTTATCTATCGTGTCGTTTTCTTTTAGATTTATTAATAACATTTTTATAAAAGGACTGCAAATTTAGTGTTTATTTTAAAATACCAACTACTATTTTAAGATATGTCTCGAAATAACCAGCTTTTGTATCTCTGATGTTCCTTCTCCAATAGTGCACAGCTTAGAATCTCGATAAAATTTCTCAACTGGGAAGTCTTTTGTATAACCGTAGCCTCCAAAAATTTGAATTGCCTCTGTACTCACTTGAACTGATACCTCTGATGCATAATACTTAGCCATAGCACTTTCTTTAGTCATTGGTAAGCCTTCATTTTTCAAATGACAAGATTGATCGATTAGTAATTGAGATGCTTCAATTTGAGTAGCCATATCTGCCAATTTAAAACTGATTGCTTGAAAACTTGAAATTGGTTTACCAAATTGCTCTCGTTCCTTGCTATAATCTAGTGCAGCTCGGTAAGCACCCTTTGCTATTCCCAGAGATAAAGCAGCGATAGAAATTCTTCCACCATCTAGTATTTTCATTGCCTGAATAAAACCTTGCCCCTTCTCACCAAGTAAAGCATTTTCAGGAACAAAACAATCTTCGAATATCATCTCTGCTGTCTCAGATGCTCTCATACCTAACTTGTTCTCTTTTTTACCTCCAGTAAATCCAGGTGTACCTCTATCAATAATAAAGGCTGAAATGCCTCTGCTATCCAACAACTCACCAGTTCTGGCAAGGACAACAGCCACATCGCCAGATATTCCATGAGTAATCCAGTTTTTGGCTCCATTGATAACCCATCCACCATCTACTTTCTTGGCAACGGTTTTCATTCTCATTGCATCACTTCCGGTATTGGGTTCCGTAAGACCCCATGCCCCAATAAATTCACCAGAACTTAGTTTAGGAAGGTATTTTCTTTTTTGCTCCTCATTAGCAAAATATAATATGTGACCAGTACACAATGAATTGTGAGCAGCAGTTGAGAGGCCTATTGAGCCACATACTTGAGCAATTTCATCAACCACAGCAGAATATTCAAAATATCCAAGTCCTGAACCTCCATACTCTTCTGGAACTAGTATACCCATAAAACCTTGATCACCCATTTGTTTGAATAAATCTCTAGGAAAATGTTGATTTTCATCCCATTCCATAAAAAAAGGACGAATATTTTTTTCCGCAAAATCTCTGGCTGCTTGTCTAATTAAAGTTTGTGTTTCGGATTGTTCAAAATTCATTTTATATGGATATTTTTAGTATTTGGTGCAATTATAACATGCTAACAGATTTAGTAAAAATTAGTTTAGGTCTAAATAGGGTAAAAGTCGATTAATTGATTTATTCTTAAAAATGTGCAATGTTCTTAACGTAGCTAATTGTAGAAATCCCCCATGTTGTTCTCTATAATTAACTATTGCTTTCGCCTCTTTATAGGATATATATGGATGCTTTGATAAAGCTTTTACATCAGCTGAGTTGAGTTTGATTCTTTTGATTTGTGTAGTATCTAAATTCAAGTTTGGTAGAATTAATTCTATGGTTTCTATGGGCAACCCGTAGACCTCACTTAATTGAGAAAGGGAATAAAATCCCCCTAGTTTTGATCGAAAGGCAACTATTCTTTTTGCGAAAACAGGACCAATTCCCTTCAACATTTCCAAACTATCTGCTGAACA
>JAQWZS010000119.1 GCA_029253325.1 Bacteroidia bacterium | reverse complement strand
TTGCTTGATAAAGAAGGCAGAATTGTGAAATCTGGTTTTAGGAGTCACCAATTGGAATCGCTACTTATTCCTTTATTAGATTAACAGTGAAATTTTATTGGTTTTTCCCTCTTTTATTTTTTGCTTGTAATCAAGTAGATGATTCGAATAAGGACAATAGGGAAAGTAAAAATTTTAGAGAATGGCGGGTAGGTAATTTCCATTACTCTCATGATCCTTATAAGTTTTTGATTCACAGAACTTCTGAATTTCAAGAAGAATTTCTCCTACAAGAAGGGTTATTAGTTCGGTTTAAAATAGACTGGAAAAATGATAGCGTTTATGTTGTTAAGTTTGACTCTATTCTATCTAACCCTAATCACACAGAATTGGCTTTTGATTTTCGTCAGATTCAAAAAACATGTACTATCACTGAGGTGACAAGTTCAAATTACATAGAACGTTCAGTTACAAATTTGAATGACATTACGAATTACACAAGAATTATTAAAAATAGGAGGAATTAAATACTTAATAATACCTAACGTATATTATTCCTCAACTGGTTCGAAATAGAAAGTTTGAACTCAACATAATAGCTATTAAATATTTTAATTGTAAATGACATTAACGGAAATAATATTCTATTAACTTTGGCATAAGATTGAATTTGCAAAATATATTAATTATTGCATTCGTATAATGGTAAAAAAAATACTAATAGTAGAGGACGATCAAGACATTGTAGATTTACTAAAATATAATCTTGAAAAGGAAGGATATAAGTGCTACACTGCTAATAATGGTGTTGAGGCAGTGGGTCTAGCTGTAGATAAAGAACCAGATCTCATCCTCCTTGACATCATGATGCCTGAGATGGATGGTATCGAGACTTGTCGTGTGATTAAATCAAAACCTAAACTTCATGACATATTCATTATTTTTCTGACTGCACGTGCAGAAGAATATTCAGAGATTGCCGGATTTGAGGCAGGTGCCGATGATTATATTACTAAACCAGTAAAGCCTCGTGTGCTTATTAGCAGAATCAAAGCCATATTATCTAGGAAAAAAGATCAACACATATTAAGCCAGATTCAGCATGGTAATTTGGTCATTGATCGTGAAACTTTCAAGGTGTCAGTTAAAGACAAACATTTCACCCTTCCCAAAAAAGAGTTCGAATTATTATTTCTCCTAGCATCCAAACCAGATAAAGTTTTTAGGAGGGAAAGTATCCTTTCGAAAGTATGGGGTTCTGAAGTAAGTGTGGTAGATCGAACAATTGATGTTCATATTCGAAAGATCCGAGAGAAAGTAGGAGACGAAAAAATTAAGACAATTAAGGGTGTAGGTTATAAGTTTGTGTTGTGAAAAATACAACTAGCCCAGGGTCAATAGCTTTTTTTGTTAGTCTAGCTGCAGCCGTTATTTCCACACTTGGGGTTGTGATTTCTACGGGTGATTTCATATCTTCATTCATTAATTTTTGTGTTGTTTTAGTTGTGTGTTATTTCACCTTTAATATTATCTTAAATCGATTTATTTACGATAAGATAAAGACTATCTACAGAAATATTTATCAATTTAAAACCAACCAAGATCAAGATTTATTAGACAAGTATAAAAATGAATCTGATCCATTAGAGGCGGTTAGTAAAGATGTGTTGAAATGGATGGAAGAAAATAGAAAAGAGGTAAATGATTTAAGAGAACTTGAATCATACATTACTGAGTTTTTAGGAAATGTTTCTCATGAGTTGAAAACACCAATTCAGAGTATTCAAGGATACATTCATACGTTGTTAGATGGTGCATTGGAAGATGAAAAGGTGAATGAATTATTTTTAATCAAGGCTAGTAATGGCACTAAACGTTTAATAGAATTAGTCGATGAATTAACAGATATTAATGTGCTTCAGGGTAAAAACCCTCCTTTAGATTATGAAAAATTTGATATTGTTAAATTGACAGAAGAAGTGTTTGAGCTTGTTGAAAACAAGGCAGTTAAACAAAAAGTATCCTTGAAGTTTCAGCAACAGAATCCAAAACAGGTGATTGTAAATGGAGATATAGCTAAAATTCGTCAGGTATTGATAAATCTAATTGTGAATGCTATCAAATATGGCAAAGAAGATGGGAGTGTTCAAGTTGGTTTTTTTGATATGGACGAGAATATACTCATTGAAGTATCTGATGATGGTCAAGGGATAGGAGAGGAGCATCTGCCTCGCTTATTTGAGCGTTTCTACAGGACAGATAAAGGAAGAAGTAGAGATCAAGGAGGTAATGGATTAGGGCTTGCAATTGTTAAGCACATTGTTGAAGCTCATCATCAAATAATCAATGTGAGAAGTACCCGTGGAATCGGATCTACATTTGGATTTACACTACAAAAAGGCTGAATATACTAATCAAACTCTTCAATAAGTACACCCATTTTTCCCATTTGAGCTTTTTTTAGTGCTTGCATTAACTCCGTTTGATCGTTCATAACAAAAGGTCCATAGGTCGCAATAGGTTCTTTGATGGGTTCTCCGCTTAAAATAATGAAGTGGGTATCTTCATTTGCTTTGATATTAATATTATTTCCGTCAAGATTTAAAATTCCCATGTATTTGGTTACTAGAGTTTTTTTATCAATTTCTAGGTTACCGTTCAAGACATAAATTAGGGCATTGAATGATTCTGGTATGGGAATATCTAAGTGACCATCTTGTTGAATTTCTCCTCTAAGCAGAAGTTGAGGAGAGTATTTAGGAGCTACTCCTTTGGTCCCTTTATATTTTCCACTGACTATCCAAATTTTGCTTTTTTCTTCCTCAACCAAAGGTGTTTCAGCTTGACTAATTGGTTGGTAGTAGGGTGGTTTATTCTTGAATTTTGCAGGGACATTAACCCAAAATTGGATAAACTCTAATTCACCTCCGTCTTCTACAAGTTGTTTCGGAAAACGCTCGCTATGAGTAATGCCATTTCCAGAAAACATCCATTGCGTTCCGCCATTTTTAACAACAGCTCGATTACCGAGACTATCTCGATGTTCTACAGCACCTTTAAAGATGAATGTGACAGGACTAAACCCACAATGCGGGTGTGGTCCGACTCCCACATCCTGTGGGTTTTGATTTCCGGGAAGATGGTTATGCCAATGGTGAATTAGTAGAAATGGATC
>JAQWZS010000198.1 GCA_029253325.1 Bacteroidia bacterium | reverse complement strand
AGGGTAGCTTTTAATTTCAGGAAATTTTTGTGATAAATTTTTGTAATGAGATGCTGGGATGACTGGATTTTTAAAAAAGCTACCAGAATTTCCAAGTTGTGCTGGGTCAGGAAGCTTACTTTTTCGTATAGCTATCACAGCGTTACTAACATCTTGAATGCTAGGTGTTTCTATTTTATTAAAGTTTAACCAGGATTCTATATCACCATAACTTGTATTGATTAGGTGATCTTTTTTAGTCAGTCGTATTCCAATGTCTGCAATAAAATATTTGCCTTTAGCTGCTTTTTTGAAGATACTTTCTCTGTAGCCAAATTCACATGCTTGATTAGTGAATTTTTCCATTTTTTTAGTGTCTAAATTGACAGCGTTCACATAGGTCAAAACATCTTTTATTTCTCTTCCATATGCACCTATATTCTGCATTGGTGCTGCTCCAACAGAACCAGGAATAAGGCTCATGTTCTCAATACCACCGTATCCTTTTTGAATACAATACATTACAAGTTCATGCCAATTTTCTCCTGAGGCAATGGCTAATTCAATGTGAAATTCATCTTCATTAATAGTGCAAATCCCTTTGGTTTGATTGATAATGACTTGTTTGTCAATATTCTTGGTTAGTAGAATGTTACTACCGCCACCAATAATGAAACAGTCTTTCAAGTTTGAAATTTTATCGAGCTGATTTAATTCTTTCAGATAGATAATTTCTTTAGCAGTTACATCAATACCAAATGTGTTAAATTTTTTGAGGGATAAATTCTCATTAGGATTGCTCATCTATGCAATAGTATTGCGTGTTTTTGAATTTTTTAAGTATTTTCCCCACAAATCAACGTAATATGAAAAAAGTATTTTTACTAGCATCAGTTTTAATTGTCTTGTTATCAGCATGTGGAGATGACGATGCAATAGTGACTACTAATCAACCTCAAGACTTGTGTGATAGTATTGATATAACCTACTCAAACGACGTAGCTAAAATCCTTGGAGATGCTGGTTGTTCCGGTGTGTATTGTCATGGTTCGGGCAACGGAGGATTTACGATTAGTGATTACGAAACAACGAGAGCATCTGCAGAGAATACAAAGTTTTTGATGGCGATAAAGCACGAGATAAGTGTTAGTCCGATGCCAAAATCTGGCAATAAGTTAAGTGATGAAAATATTCAAAAAATTGAATGTTGGATTCAAAATGGATTCAAAGAGTAGGTGTTTTTATGGCTACGGTCATTTCACGTTTTCCATTGGCACCAGCTGGGTGTTCAAGTCGAAAACCAATAGATCTCAAATCTCGTTTTAATTGACCTGCTGCAGAATAAGTAGTTAGTATTCCATTATTTTTTAAAGATTTGAAAAGCTTGGTAAAAACACCTTTAGCCCACAATTTAGGTTGTTTTTTAGGTGCAAATGCATCAAAGAATATAACATCGTATTGAGATTCATTAAGATTTATATCCTCCAGTTTTTGTGTTGTTTTATGAATGGTGAAATTACTTGTGATGGGTTCATTTGATTCCCATTTTGTATCATGGATTTTTTTAAATAGGTCTTCGTCCTTCAAAAGAAGACCATAGTTCAACTCTATTAATAAATCATTGGGTACAGGAAATGGTTCAAGTGTATGGTAGGCTATTTTTCTGTTTTGAACTTTTGCTTCTTGTGAAGCAAGTAGAGCATTAAGTCCTGTTCCAAAGCCAATTTCTAGAATATGAATGTCCCCTTGAGTTCGATTGATTCCTTGCTCAAGAAATACGTGCTTAGACTCCGATATAGCCCCATTTCTGCTATGATAAGTTTCATCCATTGATGGTATGTATAGGGTATTTTCTCCGCTTTTTGTTATGTGTAGTTCCAATCTTCCAAAAGTATGTTTAAATAATGTTTATTTGCAATATATATGGATCACAAAACATTATCAATTATCATACCTGTTTATAATGAGGAGAAGACCATTCACCTTATTCTTAATAAAATTAAAGAGGTTCAGTTGATTAATGAATTGACTAAAGAAATTGTTATGGTCGATGATTCTTCCACGGATAATTCTTGGGAAAAATTAGAAAAATACAAATTTGAGAATCCAGAAATGCAAATATCACTGTATCGACATACCTATAATCAGGGGAAGGGTGCAGCATTAAGAAAAGGTATTCAGGAGGCAAAAGGAGATTTGATTATCATTCAAGATGCAGATTTAGAATACGATCCTTTTGAATTTAATGAGTTACTAAAGCCAATTGTTGATGGGCATGCCGACGTAGTTTATGGTAGTCGATTCATGGGAGGGAAGCCTCACCGTATATTGTTCTTCTGGCATAGTATTGGAAATGGCTTATTAACACTGATGAGTAATGCATTTACCAATCTCAATTTGACTGATATGGAAACGTGTTATAAATTGTTCAAAGCACCAATTATAAAATCTATACAGCTAAAGGAGAATCGGTTTGGATTTGAGCCAGAAGTGACTGCTAAAATTTCTCGAATTCCAGCAATACGTATTTATGAAATAGGTATATCGTATTATGGTAGGACTTATGCTGACGGCAAGAAGATTGGATGGAGAGATGGAGTTAGAGCACTTTATTGCATTCTGAAGTATAATCTTTGGGCGAAGGGTTAATTTTATAAAATCAGACAATTGTTTTTTCATTTCTAGCATTTACAAACAGTACATTTCCAATTTTATCATAGCCCAAAAAGGTTTCATGACCAGTATGTTTTACTTGCTCGTATTGGAAGCCAACGATAGTTAGGTCTGCATCTCTTGATTTTTGATTGATGATGTCTTTTTCAGAAACTCCTTCGGCTTTGGATATAATCTCGATATTATTCGCAGAAATTGGAAGCCTTCCAGTGCTAATCATTTCAAGCATTTTTTTACGTTGTTCCTCTGCATCTTCCTCTGCACAAACATTGAATAGTTTTATTTGACCTCCATTGCTCCAATCAGGGTGTCCTAAGATAATATAGGCTAGATATATCATGAGATTTGCGTTCTGATAATCGCTACCAGTTATCCAAATATCTATTTCGTTATTAAATCCAAAGTCTTTATCACTACTGGATAAGATACAAATATCATAATCTACAGCCTTAGCCAAACCAATATGTTCAGAAATTTCTTGACAACCCTCTTCTTGGTGTTTGTTGAATTCGAAGAGAATCATGTTATTTTCTTGACCACTAATACCAGGTAATTGAAGTGCTTGTGTAATGCTATTTACATAGTTTGTATTGACCATGGTATCCACAAAAACAGAGCTGTCAGATATTTGAGCCATTTTCACCAGTCGAGCCTGGTCTAATTCAGCTTGTTGAATAGTCTTTGAACTCAGATAGCCGTTGATATGATGAATGTATGTTCCAAAACCAATACGATGCGAAATCCATCGCAACAAATCGAATGCAGCAAATCGGTCAAATGAATCTTTAGATATGGCTACAACTGAGGGCCTCCATGCCTCATCAGCTGTTGCTTTTCGTTTTTGAAGAAAAACCTGAAGATTTCTGCTGATTTGAAAAATCACCCCACTGAATATAATTGCCATATCTCCTTTCTTATGATAAAAACTAAGTACACCATAGATGACAGTCATCAGTAAAATAGAGATAATAGCATAACCTGTGTTGATCTTAAACATAAGGCCGATACACATGACAGCTCCTAATAATGAGATATACCACTTACTTTTAAATGACGGTCTATATGCAGGATTTGAAGCAAAATTTTCAAATAAACTAATCAAGCAAATTGAACCATAAGTAACCATGAAAAACATAGAGATAATCTCAGCTACTGCATTCACATCACCCATTAGCACAAAAAAGAAAGCAATGATGCATGTCACTAGAGTTGCATTGACGGGTTCACCGTTTTTAATCTTTAGTTTACTAAGCCAATTATTGAGACGAGGTATAGGGATAATTCGATCTACAGATATTGCATTAAGTGTTCGCGGAGCAACCATTATGCTTCCCAGAGCAGACGATATGGTTGCGGCAGCAAGTCCAATGGGTATGATAGGCCACCAAAGAGCAATATCTGCCATAATCAATTGGTTGTCTAGATTTCCAAGTTCTGCACTTGTAGCACTAGAGCCTAACTTGACTGCTATAAATACATAGATGACCATCCCAATAAGCGTAGCTGATAGTGTACCGAGAGGAATAGATACTTTTGGATTTTTTAAATCTCCAGATAGTCCAACACCGGCAGTCATTCCAGTAAAAGCAGGAAATACAATAGCAAAGATGAAAAAGAAGTCATTTTTTTCTTTGTTTAGGTGAAAAGTGTCAGGAGAAATAAACCCATCAGTTGGACCTCCAGCAAAAAACATAATGAGGGATACTGATAGGATGCCAACAACAACATACAATAAAACCATGCCGCTAGAAGCTCCTTTAGTTAACATGAGCCATGATAATAGGATTACGGAAATAATTCCAATAATCATTTTGCTTATTTCGAAGGGTAGATACGAATTAATTATGGGTAGGAGGGGCTCAAATGCTTCGGTAAAGGCAATGAGGTAAAATGCTACACTGATCGCTTGAGATAGATAGAGTGCAATTCCTATTGCCGCACCGATAGTTAACCCAAACGACCTAGAAATAATGAAATACTCACCACCACCTTCTACTTTCTGATTTGTTGCTATTTCTGCCAAAGACATCGCTGTTGGTATCGTTACAAGATGACCGATTACAATTATGGCAATGGTGCCGTATACTCCAACTTGACCTACAGAATATCCAAAACGCAAAAACATAATGGCTCCCAAAATGGTAGATATTGCAGTAAGAAATACAGGAGCAGTGCCAAACTTACCTTTAGGATTTAATGATGTAGAGTCCATGTGTTGGATTTATTTAACAAATATGCTAAATATTTACGTAACAGAGAATAGGAGTTGTAATTATCGATTCTCTAATGCCTCTTTGTACGTCCTGAGACAGAGTTCTCGAGCTTCCTTGTGATTTACAATTTCATTGACATATTGGTCCGTACCCCATTCAGGGACCCATTTTTTGATGTAGGTGTGGTCTTTATCAAATTTGTCAATTTGTGTGTAAGGGTTGAAGATTCTAAAGTATGGAGCTGCATCGACTCCTGATCCAGATGCCCATTGCCAACCACCATTATTACTAGCTAAATCAAAATCTAAGAGTTTTTGAGCAAAATAAGCTTCTCCCCAT
>JAQWZS010000155.1 GCA_029253325.1 Bacteroidia bacterium | reverse complement strand
AAATTACCATTTAAGCATACATTTTCAAACTCCTCTTTATAATTTGACATATCTACTGAAAAAGTAGCTGAAATCATTTTTGAGGTAGTAGTTTTATGATTATATATCCTAAAAAATTGAACCTTACTATCTTTGACATAAACATTTGCATGGTTGATTTCTTGGGTCAAGTTATCACCATCTCTAGTATTTAACTTATGTCCATTGATGATCCAGTCTCCATCATCTTTATTGCCGTCTTTGTCAATAAAATTGATAGGAATTCCCCATTCTTGTTTAATAGTGATATCATTATTTTTGAACCATTCAGTAATGAATGCTTTAAATTCATCTTTGCCATTAATGGTCAGATTATTTGGACCCTCTAAGGTAATAGAGTCACTAGCAAGATTCATGATTCCATCAATATCTTTTTGCATGTGTAAATCACACCATTTCATCCAAACATCTAAGTTTTTTTGGCTACCAAGCATCCAGCTATTGTCGGGACTACCAGCAAATCCAACAGTTTTACCTGTAGTTTCGGTTTTTGTAGTTTCAGTTGGTTGTGTACAAGAAAGAAGTGTCAAAACAGTCAGTAGTGTAAAGGTTTTTAATATATTCATTTAAGTTTAAATTGGTTTAGGTCACCAAATTAAGAAATATATTGTAAAAGATTAGATTTGATCAAATAAAAAAAGGAGATGATGGTCCATCTCCTTCTAAATAGTACTCGGGACGGGACTTGAACCCGTACGGCCGTGAAGCCATTGGATTTTAAGTCCAACGTGTCTACCAATTCCACCACCCAAGCATCAAGTATGGGAAAAATCCCTTCCAAATTAATGGAATTACTTGAGCGAAAGACGAGATTCGAACTCGCGACCCTCACCTTGGCAAGGTGATGCTCTACCAGCTGAGCTACTTTCGCTTGATGTGTGAGCCTAATCTTCAAAGAACATTTCTTTTGTTCGATTAAGCGGCTGCAAAGATAATCTTGAAATCTAATCTCACAATGGATTAGATTATTTTTTCATTAATTCAATGATTACTTCTTTGCCCTGCCTTGGAGAAATTGAATCCTCACAATTTTCGAGTTTTAATATTGAAAATTTGGAACTAAATAAGTTTTCATATTCCTGAATATTACCTCCAAATGGTGGTCCTACCTCAAATTTAACAGAGAATAATACTCCAAATAATTTACCATTTTGATTTAAGATGCCCCATGTTTTTTCGGCATATCTATTTCTAAGTTGGGGGTCTATAGCACAGAAAAAGGTCTGTTCTAGGATTAAATCAAATTTATGGTCTAGTTCAAAAAAATTTCCGACTAAATATTGGTCTTTAGGAAATAATGGATGTTGAGATAGAAATCGTTCTCTAGCTTCTTCTGATAAATCAATGGCAAAAATATTGATGTATCCATTATCCCAAAGTATACTCAATTCATATCCTGATCCAGCACCAGGAATAAGTATTCTAGCAGTCTTATCTATATTATCAAACACATAATTGATATGGATTGGATTGGCGTATCCAATATCCCAACCTGTTTTATTTTGAACATATCGGGTATTCCAGTAATCTGAATTTAGATCAACTGTTGTCATTTTTACCCCGTTTAGGTCCATCAGATTTAACTTTTACAGGTAGAGGTTTTTTAGATGGTGTATTTGACCTTGGAATAGAAATTGATCCGGAATTAGAATTGCTTCTACTGGAGTCATCGTAATATCTTTTACTATCCGAAGAATTATAGCTGTTAGTTGAGTTGTTGTTTGATGGTTTTGATGGTGGATTGTAGCTATAGTTTTTGAATAGGTTGAATCTAATTCCAGCATTTATGAGTAAAATATCAGTTTTCACTGTTTGATAATTATCGTATTTGACTTCATTGCTACCTATTTCTCTAGTAATATTTTGAAGTGGAAGTGCAGCTCCTTCTCTTCCAAATGTATAGGTAATGCTAGATTCAAGGGAGATACTTTCATTAAGTTTATATGTAACTCCTACACTACCCCCATAATGAAATCGCTTGGTATGAACTACACGTTCAGTTACAGATTCTGCTTCTCGTTCTGGGTTGTAGTTGGGTTGGTTGAGGGATAAAACTTGATAAGTTGTGTAGTTTCTATGTCCAGCAAGTAAACTAATGTATGGTGTAACACGTTGAGTTTCGTCTGCAAAGTTAATTCTACCCTCAGCAAACAAACCATACATGCGATTACCTGCTTTAATGGTAGCATCACCAATAATTAATGGACCATCATCCTGAGCTAAAATAATCGATTCAAATTTTCTAGTTTGCATGTGAGCAAAGTCCATTCGAGCACCAAGTTGAAAATTTACGGGTGATTTATACGGGAATTTTTTACTTAAGTAGGATAAATTAAGACCAAAACCATCATCATAGTTTATATCACCTAATTCGCTTTGAGGACATGCTAAATGAAATCCAATTCCAAATGAGCCTTCGCTAACTTTTTTTTGTGCATACCCGCTAGTGGATATGAGGATAATCAATGGTAGAATTAATTTTTTCATGTTAAGCTATATTTCAATTTTTGTGCCATTATTTTAATTTTGGATTATTACGATGTCGATCTATATCTCGTTCTGTTTTTTTAGTCAAGTTTTTTAGGAGTGATTTTTCTAAATCTATTTCACATTGATTCGCAAGGCACATTAACACAAATAAAACATCGGCCATTTCATCTCCTAAATCCACTTTTTTGTCTGAATCTTTGAAACTTTGTTCGCCATATTTTCTGGACATTATTCGGGCTACTTCACCAACTTCTTCCATAAGAATAGCAGTATTTGTAAGTGGATCAAAATATCGGATACCAAATGTATTAATCCATTGATCAATCTTTTTTTGGGCTTCTGTAATAGTCATGATAACGTGTCTATATTTAGACAAATTTAACCAAATTGGTCAAAGGAGTATTTTAAAAACTCCAACTATTAGAGGCGGTATTGTAGGGTACAATTGAGAATTTGAAACCAGAGCTGAACCCTTGGGTATTGGATTGGGCAACAACATAGTATAGACCAAGCCTAAATCGTTCTCTACCAATTCTAAAGATTCGATTAATTCCAGCAAATAACTCAGAATATTGGTACTTTCTTTCAGGTACTAAAAGTAGTCCACCTCCTGCCATAGTTCGTATTCCTGTTTTGTTTATTAATGGTACCTTACTAGTTAAAAAACCATTAAATTGATGAATGTAATGAGTCTCTAAAAAACCACGAAACGTAGGAAAAGTACTATCAATTAGTTGATATGCAAACATCGGTGGCATGAAAAAATATGGATCACCTCCGCGTTGGTATTTATAATCCATGATTTGTAAGTTTGTGGTATCTATGAACGTACCAAATTTTACTGAATATTGGGAAGTTCCAAATATCCCAACCATGAATTTTTGATTGATGCCAATTTCAATTTCTTTAAAGTCTGTGATAGACTTACCTATGTTTGGAATGGCTTGTTTGTAGGTTAGAGAAAAAGTAGGGTATTTCGAGCCTAATACAATTTTTTGATTGGGTTCAGAAATATAGAGTTGTTTTGGCGTGTAGGATATTCCTAGGGTAATTCTTACGTCAGAATTTATACTAAAATATTGAGGATTATTATCAACAAAGGCAGAATCAAAATCAGGGTTGAATTTAAAGTTAGTTAGTGGTTTTCTGAGTGTGTGACTTAAACTGTTAAATAAATAAAAACCATTAAACAACTCAGTTCTGTGAGTAAGATAAGTGTAGTCTTGTTCAAAAAAGTTTTGTCTATTAAATAGGTCGTTAAATGTGGCAAATTGATTGACGAAACCAAAATACTTTCCATAATAAATTGAAGCACGAGATAGTTTTTTTGGATTGTATAATGTTTCAATACTCAAGTTACCTTTGATGTCTTTATTTCTGAAACCATAATTTAATGTGGGCGATATTAAGATACTTTTTCGGTTTTTAAATCTTTTGTAGTAGCTCAAATTGTACTTCAATCTAAAACCACCAATGGCCACAGGGTCTATCATTTCTGCCAATGATGCAAAACTCCATTCTGTTTTTTTGGCTCTGTTGATATGGCCCATTCCAGACCAAACGGCTTTTAAAAATGTGACTTTGTTATACGCAGAGTCAATGGAGTCGAGGTAGACTTTACTTGTTTTAATTCGCTTTATGCTGTCTTTCATTCGAATAAATTTATTTTCATCATAGTTAAGCGGAATCGGTCTTATTTTTGCCCAAAAGCTAGTATCTTTTTCGTAGGCATCATTAGCTGTTCTGGCCAATTCTGCATTGAAGAAGCGTTTTGGATAAATACTATCAAATGTGTAATCAGAATATTTAACAATGCACTCACCGTCAATAGTTCTCGATCCATTTTTAATTTTCCAGTTAAAGGTTTCACTGGTTAAAATTTTTATACTATCCTGGAAAGAGTAGTGTTGCTTTAATGAGAATTGGTCATATTCAATTAAAGAACGTTTGGGTAGGGTCAATTCGACGCTTTTAATTGTAAATAAGGAATCCCAAATTTCAAGCTGACCTTTGAATAAGGCGTTCCCTAATTTGCGAGGAATGACTTGTATGGTGTATACCTTTCTTTTTCCCTCAAATCTGGAGCCTAATAATTTGTATTTGTAAGAAATAAATGCTGTGTTACTAATGGGAGATACGTATGCATTTTCACCAAGCTTTTTAACTTTAATTAAGTTTTTATTAAAATCAAAATTTGCATCGGTTGTACTTGTGTAAAATAGTGATTGTTGGTAGCCCAGTTTTTTAGCTGCATTTTTTTCTTCTTTGAATCCTTTTGTTTTCTGGATATGTTGAACAAAGTCTCCTTCAAATAAATTGAATTTTGGGATTGAGTCATTTTTAGATTCAATGGGGGATTCATCAAGTTTCTTGGTGTCTGGTTGGTCATCTTGAATTTTTGGACCTCTTCGAATGCTTTTTTCAACGCTTTTAACGTAGATGTTTCTTTTTTGGGTTGTGAACTGATTAGAGTATCGTTCTTTATTTTCTATAACTTTCTTAATGATACTATAACTTAAATCTTTTTTCTTATTAGAAATTTCTACTAAGCCCAATTCATTATCATTTGACTTTAAAACTACATTTAAGACATCATTTTTTTGTGCTGGTACATCTATTCGTTTTGGTTCATACCCAATGTGTGTGAAAGATAATCGATGTAATCCTTCAATTAACTTAATTTCATATTGTCCTTTTTCGTTAGTGACTGTGCCTATACCCAAATCAACAGCTCTTACATAGACGCCCACAAGTGGTTCATTAGAGCTATTGATTACATAACCGCGTATCTTAAAATAATCTTGAGCAAGCGTAGGAAGGGATAAAATTGTCAGGTAGATAATTAAGTGAATTTTTATAGAGTACTTCATAGGACGATATACCTTAATACGATTTCCATCAAATTATGTTACAAATTATACAATGAAATTTATTTTAATAGAAATCTATTCGATTAATCTATTTTTTGATGGGACAAAAATTAGATTTGTACTTCATGAATAAAGCATTGCTTCTCATTTTAGATGGTTGGGGAATAGGTAAAAAGGATAATACGGATGCCATTTTTTCTGCAAATACACCTTTTATAGATAGTTTGGAATCTCAATCTGCAAAAGCTACCCTGAAAACCTACGGTGAGAATGTAGGTTTACCTGATGGTCAGATGGGTAATTCTGAGGTTGGTCATATGAATATTGGTGCTGGACGTGTAGTATGGCAAATGTTAGTTCGAATTAATAAAGCATTTAAGGATCAAACAATCCATGACTTACCAGCGATTAAGTCTTTAATTGAGCTTGCCCAGTCAAATAAAAATCGAAAAATACACTTAATGGGTCTTGTAAGTGATGGTGGTGTTCATAGCAGTATTGATCACCTCTTGGGGCTTACTGAGTTGTTAAAAGAAAATAACTTGGATGACCGAGTATATATTCATGCGTTCATGGATGGAAGAGATACAGACCCAAGGAGCGGAAAAGATTTTATAAAAAATGTACAGGAATCATCTAAAATTGGAAGATCATCAATAGCTACAATAACTGGACGCTATTATGCTATGGACCGAGATCAACGATGGGAGAGAACTAAATTAGCATATGATGCCATGATTCATGGTTCAGGCGTACAATACGATGATTGTTATGAAGCTATTCAAAAGAATTACGATGAGGAAGTTACGGACGAATTTATCAAACCATGTATTATTAATCAATCAGGTCAAATTTCGGAAGATGATATTGTTTTGTGTTTTAATTTTAGAACAGACCGTGGTCGACAAATAAGTAAGGTATTAACACAAGAGAATATGCCTAACATGGGTATGAAGACAATGAATATCCATTATTTTACGATGACAGAATATGATAAAACATATAATAATGTTAATGTTCTTTTTCATTCGAATGACCTAACTAATACTTTAGGCGAGGTTTTATCTAAGAACGCTAAAACTCAACTAAGAGCAGCAGAGACTGAAAAATATCCTCACGTTACATTTTTCTTTAATGGGGGTAGAGAGGAACCTTTCATAGGTGAAGAACGTGTGATGGCAAATTCTCCCAAAGTAGCTACCTATGATTTACAACCTGAAATGAGTGCTCTCGAGTTAACCGACAAAGTAATGAATCACATAGAAATTAATCATCCGGATTTTGTATGTGTCAATTATGCTAACCCAGATATGGTAGGTCATACGGGGGTTTTTAGTGCTATAGAAAAAGCATGTGAAGTTGTTGATTCATGTGCTAAAAATATTGTGGATTTTGCTTTAAAAAAGGAATACAGTATTGTAATTATTGCTGATCATGGGAATGCTGATAAGGCACTAAATGCTGATGGTAGTCCGAATACAGCTCATACAACAAACCTCGTTCCCATATATCTTTTGAGTAATGAAAATAAAACCCTAAAAGATGGCAAACTTGCAGACATAGCACCAACTATACTGAGCTTAATGCGGATAGATCAACCTCAAGATATGGATGGAATATCTTTGTTATGATCTAAACAGTCATATCTAGTTTACAAATTTTAACTTTGCACTATGGACTATAATATCATCATTGTTTCGCTATCGGTTTGTATTGTTTTGTCTTATTTCTTCAACGAAATAGCAAAACGAACGAATGTTCCTTCGGTCTTAATGCTAATTGTAGCTGGAGTTATTGTTGGACAATTATTGAATTTTTTTCCTCAGTACAATGTCGACTTTTTTCCACACCTTAAGGTACTAGGCACAATTGGTCTAATTATGATTGTCTTGGAAGGAGCATTAGATCTTGAGCTTACCAAAGAGAAAAGGGGACTAATTGCAAAAGCTACATTACTTGCAGTTTTGGGTATTTTAGGAAGCGTTTTATTCATAGCTCCTATTTTTTATTTTTTATTAAATATGGATGCTGGAATATCATTATTATATGCTACACCTTTGGCAGTTATATCAAGTGCTATTGTGATACCAAGTGTCGTGAGTCTTAATGATTATGACAAAGAGCTACTGATTTATGAGAGTTGTATTTCTGATATAATTGGTATCATGATATTCAATCTGATACTCAGTATCATGCAGACTCAAGAAGTTGGGGGTTCTATCACTGATTTTAGTGTAGAGTTTTTGGTGACTATTCTGGTCTCTTTTGTCATTGGAATTGGGTTGGTTTTACTATTCAAATTTTTGAATGCTAAGGTTAAACTGTTTTTCTTCATTTCCATTTTAATTTTGATTTATGCTCTTGGTAAAATGATGCATTTGAGCCCATTAGTCATGATTTTAATGTTCGGATTGATTTTAAAAAATCATTCCCTTTTTTTTATAGGTCCTTTAAAAAATTTGATGACTCGAATGGAATTCAAAAAAATGGAAAACGATTTCCATATTATCAGTAGAGAAACTGCGTTCGTATTGCGGACGTTTTTTTTCATTGTATTTGGACTTACTATTGACTTATTATCATTAGTGAACTTTGAGGTATTAGTAGTCAGTTTGATGGTTTTTATTGGTATTTATCTTGTACGTATTTTACTTTTAAAAGTATTTGCAAAACAGGGGACTCAAGTTTTAGAGTATGTTGCACCACGCGGCTTAATAACTATCTTGTTATTTTATAGTATTCCAGAAGATCTTATTTCAAATTCATTTCAACCTAGTGTGATACTATGGGTTATTATTTTGACAAGTATCTATATGACATTTGGTTTAATAAGGTTTGCTAAAGAGCCTACTGAGACTGAAGCTCAAGAGAAGCTTTAGTATCAGATATAGTCTCCTCAATCTCTAGTGTATCTATTCTTGTTTTTAATGCGTTAATTTGTCACAACACTAATTGTTTTGTTAATCAGGTTTCTTACAGTAATTTTCATATTTATTCAATTCAACTGTTTTGCACAACTGTCTTTAAATAAAAGTGTAAGGATTCTACCTAATCGTGGAGATACGATTCAAATTGATTCCGGTTTTGTTGTGAACAACTCTATGTTAGTATTTAAGTATTCGGCAAATTCATACCAACAAATAAGCAACAATCTCATTTGGTTGAGTGAGGCTCCAAAAGATAGTGTTGAGGTCTCATACAAACGTTTGTATTTTCCAATACAATACCTAAACAAAAACAAAGAAAATATTTATAACATTTTTCAAGAGAATCCCTTTAAATATACCCCCAATAAAAATAAGATAAAACCAACCTATGGTAAGCTTAATACAATGGGAAATATATCCAGAGGAATTGGACTAGGGAATACTCAAAATGTAGTAGTGAATTCAAATTTAAACCTAAGATTAAATGGAAAATTAGCTGAGGATGTTGAGATTTTTGCAGTTATCAGTGATGAAAATAATCCAATTCAACCTGAAGGTAACACACAACAAATTCAGGATTTTGATCAAGTATATATTACACTTAAAAAGGATAGTATGGGGCTTTCATTTGGTGATTTTTTAATGAGAAGTCAAAGCAGCTCTTATTTTTTGAAGTATTATAAAAAATCACGAGGGATACAATTCAATAATACTTATAATCGAGGTGATTGGCGTATCAAAACAAATGCAGAAGTAGCAATTTCAAGAGGTAGATTTGGTCGAAACAGAATTAATGGTATTGAGGGCAATAGTGGTCCATATCGTTTAAATGGAGAAAACGGTGAAAACTTTATTATTGTTATTGCAGGCACAGAGGTGGTATACCTCGATGGTAAGAAATTAAAGAGAGGAGAAGGACACGATTACGTCATAAACTATAATACAGGTGAAATCACATTTACACCTCAGATTTTAATTACTGCTTATAGTAGAATAGTTGTTGAATTTCAATATGCTGATAGAAACTATGGACGGACGGTATCTAGTATTGGTACTAACCTATCAAAAGGAAAATTCTCCTTTTATGCAAATGGTTTTAATGAGATGGATTTAAAATCTCAACCATTTTTACAAACGCTATCTGATACTGTAGCTAAAATAGATGCACTTCGTATATCTGGAGATCAATCAGCGATTTATAAAAATGCCCGAGTACAAGATCAATATAACCCTGATAGGATAATGTATAAAAAGGAAATTGTGGCAATGCAAGAGGTCTATGTTTATGCATCTGATCCTTCAGAGGAAAGTCTTTTTTATGAGGTGTTTTTCTCAAATGTTGGATACGGAAATGGAAGCTATACTCAGTCTGTTTCAGGAGCTAATGGTAAGGTGTTTGAATATGTTGGATATGGCTTTGGCGATTATGAGCCATTTGAAGTGTTAGCTGCACCTAAGCGTTTAAATACAGCTAATTTTGGGTTTAGCATAACTGAAGGTAACCGAAAAATGGGGTTGGAATATGTTATTAGTTCACTAGACAAAAATACTTTTTCATCGATTGATGATAACGACAATTTTGGATCTGGTTTAAAAGTCTATCAGACATCAAAGAGACTAATTAAAGATTCGTCTATGTGGACTTTAAAAACGAATATTGATTATGAAATGGTTACAAAAAACTATGATTATGTAGAACGATACCGAGATGTTGAATTTGATCGTAATTGGAATAAAATTCTATCAAATCCTGCCTCGTCTAGTAAGATGAATCCTGCATTAGAACAC
>JAQWZS010000154.1 GCA_029253325.1 Bacteroidia bacterium | reverse complement strand
TTAAAACCTATGTTATCGGTGGGTATGTAAGAGATTTGCACTTAAACAGAAAATCAAAAGATGTAGATTTTGTTACGGTAGGAAGCGGTATCAAGTTAGCTCAAGCTGTCAAGGAAAGATTAAAAAAATCATCCTTGAGCATTTTTAAAAATTTTGGAACAGCACAAATTAAAACCAATGATTGGGAATTTGAATTTGTTGGTGCTAGAAAAGAATCATATGACAGAAAAAGCCGTAAACCAAAAGTAGAAGATGGCTCATTCAAAGATGACATCCACCGTAGAGACTTCACTATTAATACTTTAGCAATTAGTCTGCAAAAAAACGATTTTGGCCATTTGATAGACTCATTCAATGGTTTGATGGATCTGAAAAATAAGATTATCCGAACTCCACTGGACCCCATAGTCACATTCCGAGATGATCCTCTCCGAATGATGAGGGCTATTCGATTTGCTACTCAACTTGATTTTGAAATTGAGCCTTCAACCAAAAAAGCCCTTAGTACTGAAGCAAAAAGTTTGTCTATTATTTCTCAAGAACGAATTACTGAGGAATTGAATAAAATAATTTTAAGTACCAGACCAAGCATTGGATTTAAACACCTTTTTGACAGTAAATTATTGCATGAATTCTTCCCAGAAATGGTCAAATTGCAAGGAGTCGAAATAAGAGAGGGTAAAGGACATAAAGACAACTTTTATCATACACTGCAAGTTTTGGATCAAATTTGTGAACGGACAGATGACTTATGGGTTCGATGGGCAGCAATACTCCATGATATTGCAAAACCACCAACTAAGCGGTTTGTAAAAGGTGAAGGTTGGACATTTCATGGACATGAGGATAAAGGTTCACGAATGGTCAAGCCTATTTTTTCTAAACTCAAACTCCCCCTTGGTGCTCCTATGACAAAAGTTCGAGCTTTAGTTCAACTTCATCTAAGACCCATAGCATTAACTAAAGAGAACATTTCTGACTCAGCAATCAGAAGACTGATATTTGATGCAGGTGAACATCTCGATGAATTAATGATTTTATGTAAAAGTGATATCACAACAAAAAACAAATTAAAAGAACAACGTTTTCAAAAGAATCTTAAAAATGTTGAACATAATATTGTCCTTGTTGAAGAACGTGATAGAATTCGTAACTGGCAACCCCCCATTAATGGTGACGAGATAATGAAATTATTTAATATTAAGCCTAGCAAAGAAATCGGCATGATAAAAACAGCTTTAAAAGATGCAATATTGGATGGTGTTATTCCCAATAATTATAATGATGCTTTTAATTTTGTGATAGAGCAAGGAAAAAAATTAGGTTTGCAAGTCCAATGAGTAATTTAATTTTTAGATTTAAAGTAACATTTGAAGATGTTGATGATGTAGAACGCATAATTGATGTGAGTTCTAAAAATACGTTTAAAGATTTTCATAATTTTATCCAAGAAACCATCAAGTTTGATAATAAAAAACCGGCCTCATTTTTTAAGGCTAATGACTCATGGAGAGGAAATGAAGAGTTTTCTACCATAGCCAAACCCAATGCCAAATCGGCTGGTGCAAGTGAACTCGGAAAATTCATTGATGACCCTCATCAAAAATTTTTATACAACTATGATCCAGAGTCTGGAAATTGGCATCTTAGAGCTGAAATTGTAAAATTGCTGAAAGCAGATTCTGATACTGCTTATCCATCACTTTTTAAATCAATTGGTATTGCTCCAAAACAGTTTGTAGATCCTAAAAAAATAATCACTGACCCAAGTGCAAAGCTCCTTCAAGAAGCCGATGATCTAATTAAAGGATTAACTGAAGAAATTGAAGAAGATGACGACGAAGATTCTGAAAAAGAAAACGAAAACGATTTTAACTTGTTTGGAAATGAGATAGACGAATCTGAAATAGATGAATCTCAAATAAATAATGGAGCCCCAGAAGACTAAAAAACTAATTGTGTTGGCAGGGCCAACTGCAGTTGGAAAAACTAATTTTGCTATAGAAGTCGCTAAATATTTCAATACGGAAATAATCTGTTGCGATTCTAGACAAATTTACAAGGAACTTAATATTGGTGTTGCTAGACCCAGCCAAAAAGAACTATCAGAGGTAAAGCATCATTTTATTGCTAGTCATAGTATCCACGATCCTTATGATGCTGGATTATACAACCAAGAAGTAAATTCATTACTTAAAGAACTTTTCAAAAAGCATGATATTGTAATTATGACTGGTGGAACAGGACTTTATATCAAAGCAGCTACTGAGGGGCTTGATAACCTTCCTCCAAAGAATGATCAGCTTCGTCAACAACTAAATTTCATCCTAGAAACAGAAGGTATTGATGCACTTCGCAATATTACAAATTCCTTAGAAATTGATGGAAATAAAGTAAACCTTAGTAATCCTCAGCGAATTATCCGAGCAATTGAAATCAAACAAGGGAAACCTGATGATATGAAGGAAATGCCTAAAAATGATTTTTACTCGACCTCTTATTATTATATAAACAGAGAGAGACAGAATTTGTATAATCGCATTAACCAACGTGTGGACCAAATGCTCAAAGATGGGTTTGAGGCTGAGGCCAAATCGCTTTTACCTAACAGGAAACTGAATGCATTAAATACTGTGGGATATAAAGAGTTCTTTGCATTTTTTGATGGTGAAATAACCAGAGATGTCGCTGTAGATAAAATGAAACAACACACTCGAAATTATGCCAAGAGACAACTCACATGGTTTAGAAATCATGGTGCTTACAAAGAAATTTCTACTGATGTAGATTTATTTCTTAACATCATGAAATTAGGTTAATTCTAATTTACTTCGAACAGCTCAATATCAAATATTAAGACTGCATTCCTAGGAATTGAGCCACTTGGTGGATTTGCTCCATAAGCCAAATGAGATGGAATAATTAATTTACATGATCCACCCTCTTTTATTTTGGGTATTCCTATTTGCCAACCTTGAATTACTCCTCTTAGTGGAAAACTTGCACGTTCTCCCCTATCGTATGATGAATCAAAAACACTTCCATTGGTTAGGTAACCACTGTAATGAACCGTAACATTATCACTAACTGTTGGACGATCACCCGATCCCTCTTCATTGACAACATAATAAAGTCCCTCAGTAGTTCGCTGAGCATCGATGTTATTTTTGGAGATATACTCCTTAATTTCATCATCATTAAGTTTTACGTAATCTTTTTGACAGCCTGAAACTCCAAAGAGTATAAACGTTAGGAATATAAAAATTATAGATCGCATGCTACTTTTTTATCTTTCTTTTTTCCAAATATATGATTCCATCCGAAATGAACTCCTAAATTTCTTGTATTATCTGTTACCGAACCAATAGCATTATCTGTAGATATATAGAATTGCTCTGGACCTAATTTTAAGGCTGCTCCAATACCTAGATTTACATAACTCTCTCGGTACATTGTATAACTAGCACTTAGTGCTAAAACTCTTCCTATCTGTGAATTCCATGATAGCGTTAATGCTGGATAAAACTCCTTTTTATAAAAACTACCATACATTAAAGCACCAATATTGTGATTTTTAGTGATGTGTAAATTACCACCTACATAGAACTCCCCTAATAATCCAGTATTAAAATCATCGGAGGATGTTTCTAAAGCAATAACCTCCATTAAGGTGTCTTTAAATGTTTCGAAACCTTTTTTCTGATTAGCAGAGTCCCCTATAAAATCCTGAATATCCATCCCCCTATACTCATGGTACACCCCAGGGTTCTTCGTATAGGTTGTTTTCAAATTATCTCTCCATCTAACAACACCTAGATCTATGATACTTGCCGAAACAGAAAGTTTTTTTTTCAGCTTTAGATTTGCACCGACATCTATCCCAAACCCTCTATTCTGTTGATTGCCAAATAAAATAGAGTTTAGCGTAGTATTTGAATCTATCGGTGTTAGTGAGCTATTAAATTTTAAATCTGACTTTACATTGTATGTAAATGCTTTCTCGCTTGTCTCAAAAGTTAAATCGTTTCTTTCTGTTTGAATTGCATTAATTCCAGCTATATATTTTATTCTTCCACCAATTCTTAGCTTATCATCAATGAACGAACGACTGTATCCAACAGCAAATTCACGTGTATGAATAAAATCTACACCAAACCCTAAGTCAAAAACCTCTCCTACATTATCTCCACCATTTCCTTCAAATACTAACCGAAAGAAATCCTGTGGCAATAGCACACGAGATTTCAACTTTTCATTGATACTGAAAGACCACATACTTTTTCTTAAGCGAAAACCTAAGCTAAGCCATTCTTGATTATATGCAGAATTCATAGAGACACCATTTGAAAAAACATTGGATAATTTAGTCATATCCAAGGTATAATTTGATCCATTGGGTTCTAAAGCATTCGATAGTTCATTAAAACCTACAGCACGACTGTTGTATGAAAAATCCAAAGAAGACAAAGCTGGTGTTCCAAAGTACCACTTACATGTTGGAGTGAAGGCTGGGTTTATAGCCATACGCTGAGGTACAGGCTTCATATTGTACAAGGTAAGATTATTCTGAGCCTTTAATTGACCAACAAATAAGAAAACTGAACTAATTATTAATAATTTTTTCATTATAATTCTTGATTAATTAGGACCTCTGCTTGCACACCAAACTGCAGCATTATTTTATCATCACTGAATATCCTCACATTTGGCTGTGCTCCAACATTTAAGGTTGTTGTTGATAAATTAGCCTGTGCTCTAACCTGATTAGCTCCAATCACTTTATCTACTTGGTCAGCACTCATGACAACGTCCGTAATCTGACTTGATGCTCCTATTGGATTGCCATCTGAATCAACTGAAGCAGCTTTGGAAATGACCCTATCGCTAATAAATAGTGAATCGATTATGGTATTCGTTAAACTGTCTTCAAAATAAAGTTGAGTTTTAACATCTACAGGAAATCCATTCTCTGAATACAAACGGACCAATACTTCCTTAATTTCTTCAGCGTTTTCTATAGACAAATCAAATGGCCTCGTTTCTTCCAGTAAATAATCTTTGAGGGTTCCGTACAATGGAAGAGTAATTTTAATTTGACTCGATATTCTTGAAGTATCAAGAAGCCAGTGTCGAGATGCATTTGATAGATTTGGCCGAACACTAACTTTGTAATAATTGTTGATGGGTCTATTCGAAATGTAATCAATCAAATTACTATTTGAATTATCTAAAACTTGAGAATCAAGAATAAATTCTCCCTCAACATTAGCCCGAGGAATATTTAATTCTAAAATACCAGCATTTTTAGTCAATGGAACGATGTTATCAAAGTTATCCTTACCATTAAATTGATCAAAGGTTAAATTGATTGGTAAACCTATTCCATTTCCTGTTATGAATTTGATCTCTGGTTCTACAATTCCAATTATACCATTTTTACTATTTTCAAAAAACGGAATACTGAAAGTGCCTGTTAAATCTTCAAAATCTAAATCTGTAAAATATCCTGAGACTTTACTAAATTTTTGATTATCCAAAATCATTGAATAAGTTATGGACTCAGAAGGTTTTATAAGATTAGATCCTGTTTTTGTAATTGTAAATTCAAATTCAAAGTCAAATTCTGAGTGTCCTTGTGCTGTTTTGGTAAAATCTATTTCTGAATTACTCAAGTCATAATTTGTAGAAGCATCAATTGGAGTACCAGAGTATGGGGCAGCCAAACTCAATAATATTGGGCTTGAATTTTTTTGAGATTCTGGAATTACCAATTTACATGAAATATTATGCTCAAATGTACTGGAGAGATTTAAACCTATTTGACCAGCTTTAAACCAAATTTTATCCAATTCATTCGCATCACCATCATAGGATACCCTTTGACTAAAATTCACTGTGACTTCACCCACAGTATTTAAGACCTCTAGTTGAGTGCTATTAAATGTAAATGTTTCTCCATAAGATTGAGTTTCTAAATTCAATACATCTTCTGCATAATCCGAAGTATAGTTATCCTCGTAAACTAAATTGACCAAGCTATCATCGCCAATTCGAATGTACTGGTTTGCATTAGTCCCATTTAGTAAGTCTCTAAAACTCAAATCGGAATATACCAATGGTATGGCTATTTTAGGATTCCATTTTACTTGATTCACCTTAGACACTTTTTCTAGGGTATCAGTAATATCCTTAACGCATGATGAAATCAAAACGATTAACAGAATTAAAATTATAGAGGAAGTTTTTTTCATAATTAAAGTAATTTTGACAAAGATAGTATGAATGAAATTAAAGTAGTTAGACATATAATAATCGGTGCTGTAATTTGTAGCTTGTATATATTACTTGGTGCATTTGGTGCTCATGGATTAGAGGGGAAAATAACCCCTAATCAATTAAAAATCTTTCACACAGGACTAAGATATATGATAATTCACGGTTTAGGAATAATTCTGATAAGCCTAATTTATCTCACGCTCAATAAATACAATAAATGGGTTTATTATTTAATTTATCTTGGGATTTTATTTTTTTCATCAAGTTTAATTATCTATTCATTAAAAGATATCATAGGTTTAAACGTAAATCTGTTTGCTCTTATTGCTCCCATTGGTGGATTATGTTATGCCTCCTCTTGGGTTTTACTCGCTAAAGTTCAAAAAAGAAAATGAAAGAAGTCATATTCATGAGGCATGCAAAAGCATGCCAAGCGACAT
>JAQWZS010000109.1 GCA_029253325.1 Bacteroidia bacterium | reverse complement strand
ATGGATAAAAATAAATTTTACGAACCCCCCATGAATTGGTCAGACTATGAGGACATTGCTTTAGCTCTTTATGAAAAATTTGGTGATGATTTTAATGAGGCAAAAATTTACAGAATACGTTTCACAGACTTATTAGACTGGGTTTTAGCTCTACCTAATTTCGAAGGAAAACGTGAAGATAGTAATGAAGGTCACCTAGAAATGATTCAGAGCAGTTGGGTTTACGAATGGAGAGACAATCAATAATATTATGATTTACGATAACTTCAAAACAATAGATACGTTTATTTTTGATGTAGACGGCGTTCTTACAACTGGTAAAGTATTGGCCCAAGATGATGGAGCATTGACTCGTGATTTTAATATCAAAGACGGCTTTGCTATTCAGTTTGCTGTTAAACAAAACTATAGACTAATTATCATCAGTGGAGGCAGTTCTGAAGGAGTAAGGTCTCGTCTTAAAACTCTAGGCATTAAGGAGATATATACGGGAGTTTCTGATAAAAAGAATCTTTTTGAGGAGTTGATTAAAAAACATAACCTTGATTTAACCAAAACACTCTACATGGGGGACGATTTTCCAGATATTTCTTCCATGCGTATGTGTGGGGTCAAAACATGCCCTGCAGATGCAGCTTGGCAAGTTCAGCAAGAAGCAGATATTATTACCAAAGCCAATGGCGGCCATGGTGCAGCCAGAGAAATCATAGAAAAAGTCCTCACTTTACAGACTAAGTGGGAAAGTACAGACCATTCTGTATGGTAATTTCTACATTGGTCCATTACTTTATTAGTTTAATTGTTTTTAAGTTATTTCATTTGTATACATGAAGTTTCTTCAGAAATTTATAGCAAACAAGTACTCAATTACATTTTCAATATTTCTAGTTTGGATTTTATTTTTTGATGGGAACAGTGCTATTTTTATTTACAAACAGTACAATGAATTAAAGAACCTCAAAATTCAAGAAGCATTTTTGTCTAAAGAAATTACAGAGATGAAAGAACAGAAAGAAAACCTATTCTCAGATGATAATAAACTAGAGAGGTATGCTCGTGAAAACTATTTCTTTAAAAAAGATGATGAGGATATTTTCGTTATCGAAAAGAAAAAAGATTAGCTGAATTCTTTTTTAATCAAACGCAGCATTTCTGGGTGAATGTCAGGATTGCCAGCCAGTATTGAATTTCCAAACACATAATTTCCTTCATTCTTAAAATCAGAGACTATGCCTCCAGCTTGTTGTACAATATAGGCTCCACCTGCAACATCCCATGGACTTAGGTTCAATTCATAAAACGCATCAAATCTTCCACATGCAGTGTATGCTAAATCAATAGCAGCACTGCCCATACGACGTATACCTTTCGTTTCTTTCATTAAAATTTTTAGGCAATTAGTATATGCCTCCATTTGATCAAATTTGTAATATGGAAATCCTGTCGCAATTAGTGTTTTTGACATATGATTTCTCTTAGAAACAATAATCCTTTCACCGTTTAAAAAAGCTCCCTCTTGGTTTGCTACAAATGATTCATTACCAGGAGGTACAAAAACATGAGCATATATAGGTTTTTTGTTTTGATAGAGGGCAATAGAAATTGAATATTTCGTATGTCCAAATAAATAATTTGTTGTTCCATCTAATGGGTCGATGATCCAGTATAAATCTTCGTTTTGGTGGTTTGAGGTTTTCTCTTCGGTTAGAAATCCTGCTTCTGGTGCTATTGATTTTAGTCCAGCTACGAGCATTTTTTCACTTTCAATATCCACATAGCTAACCAATTGATTGAGGCTTTTTTCTTCGATATCAGAAGCGATTACCTTGGATTGGTTTTGAATTTGAAAATCACCTACTTTTTTGATCAAAAGATCTATTTGTGAGCGTTGTTGTATGTCAAGCATTTAATCTGTTTGAATTGGCTTTCAAAATAAAACCCCAAGCATTTTGAATGTCTCGTTTTTCACTCTTTTCAATGTGATTGTTACTAATATATGTTCGAGCTTTTTGTGCAATATCTTTAAGGTATTGGGGCTGATTTTCTATTTTTTGAATACCTTCTTCTAATTTTATTGCGAATTGTTGGATATCTTTATCTGAAACGGGCATGGAGAATTCTGGTTTGAAATATTCTTTTCCTCCTTTGCCTGGATATCCAATAACTAAACAACCGCTAGCCATAGCTTCAATAGACGGCAGTGAGAATCCCTCATCTAAATTTGAACTTAAAAAAATACTACTCTCATTCATGGCATGGGCTATTTCAGTATGCGTTAGCTGATCTAAATCTTTGATTATCCAACCATTCAGGTTTTCGCGAAGAGCATTGATTTGGATCACTTGTTTGATGTCTCCAACATTTTTTCGAGGCATATAAAGGATCTGTTTCTTTTTCGATGCAGGTTTAAAAATTTCCATGTCAATGGAATGGTGAATTTTAAAAATTGGAATATCTCCAAAGGCTAGTTTCAAATAATTGATTGCGTCATCAGAGTTTACAATTGTTGCAAGTGTATTGAAATGTGTATATGGAGTTTCGGACTTAGTTAGTTGAAGGGGGAATTTTCGAAATGAATTATAACAACCTTGGTTATAAATTACCTTAGAATGGGAGGGGAATACTTTATTAATGTTGGGTCCGTATGCTTCTGGAAATACAAGGATGTCTGAATTATCAATTTTGAAATCATTTCGAGCCAATTGAGCCTCTCTCAATTTAATGTACCACTGAGGAAGAATAGCAGGCTGATTGTTGAGCTCTGCATGAATCATATAATGATATTCGATAGGCGTATCAAATTTAAACCACTGAGGTTTGAATCCTTGATTTTGGTGTACTATTAATGCCTTATATCCCAAACTATTAAGTACATCTACTTGGCGGTAGATTTGTTTGACTCCACCACTGGGTTCAGATATATCGGGGCATATGAATAGTATTCTAGGTTTCATTGATGATTCAAAGGTAGGATTTTAATGGGGTATTTTGATTAGCATATAGTTTTGTTATTATGATATTCTTCATAAATCAATGTGATAAATAGTAGAATCTCTACTTTTGTCATCTAATCTTATCAATGAACCAATCGGTGGTTGTAATAGTACCAGTATACAAATTGCTGAATAAATCTGAAATTCAGTCTATGGAATCATTGAATAAACTTGAGTCACAATCTAATTTGCACGTGTGCTTGGTAGGTTCAGATTTTTTTGTTCAGCTTAATTATGATTGTTTAACCCCTCTACTAAGTGATTTTATAACCTTGAAGAAAGCCTCTTTTGACGAAGGATATTTTAAAGACGTTGTTTCATACAATCGCCTACTTTTATCGAATGAGTTTTATCAACGGTTCAAAAGCTATGAATACATGCTTGTTTTTCAAACCGATGCTTTTATTATTAAAGATTCTTTGGATGTATTCATAGATAAGGCATATACTTACATTGGAGCACCTTGGTTAGTAGCTGATGTGCCAGAAAAAGAGGGCTTATTGGTGGGTAATGGAGGTTTTTCACTTCGTCATATCCCTTCATTTATCAAAGCTCTAAAATCAAACTTGACTATATCAGATAGTCTCTGGAAACTTTATCACCCAGCAAATAATTGGAAACGAAGGCTATTTAAGTTATTTGTTTATTTACCTGCTCGATTTTTGATTAAAATCCAAGGTCGTTCATTTTATTTTGAGAAAGCGAAATACAATTGGTCGAATGAAGATGTGGTTTGGTCTCAATTTATTCAAAATCATAAAGAATTTACACTTTCTTCGTTAGAAGATGCATTGATGTTTAGTTTTGAAACTATGCCAAGAGAATGTTATCGTTTAAATCATAACCAACTGCCTTTTGGTTGTCATGCTCGCGAAAAGTATGACCCTCAGTTTTGGAAATCTCATATACCCTCATTGAATTTATGAGTAACTTAAGCATTACCATAATCACACCTAACCTAAACGGAGATCGGTTTTTGGAGGCTTGTATACGGTCTATTCAGAGTCAGCAATATCCAAATCTAAAGCATGTGGTTATTGATGGAGGTTCGACAGATAATTCAATTCAGATATTGAAAACTACAGGTACAACTTATGAGATAGTCAAAGGATTGAACAATTATGAAGCTATAGATTATGGATTTAAGAAATATCCTTCTGATATTCAAGCTTGGTTAAATTCAGATGATCTTTATCGAGATGGTGCAATTAATACTGTGATGAATGCTTTTGAAAAGTTCCCAGAAATTTCATGGCTGACAGGGACACCAAGCACTTCTAATGATTTAGGAGTTATTCGCATATGGGATGCACATGTGTTTCCCTCCATTTCAAAATATACTTGGACTTTATCTTCCAAAATATTTATCCAACAAGAATCTACATTTTGGAGGCAAGAATTGTATGAAAAAGCGGGAGGGATGTCTAAAGATTATCGATATGCTAATGACTATGATTTATGGTTCGAATTTTTTAAGACGGAATTACTTTACTCCATACCTCAAGTTTTAGCAAGTTTTAGAATGCATTCTTTTGCTCAGATATCGATATCTAACAAGGGGAATTATATGTCCGAGGTTAAAAGAGTTCAATCTCAATCTAACATTGGATTTTTACGAAAACGAATGTTACAAGTTTTGATGGGAGTAGACTACATTATCATTCGAATACCCATTCTACGTAATGCGTATAATAGCACAAAATTTAGGCAAAAGTTTTTGGGTTTTCCAATACGACTTAGTTTTGATGATTCTGGTCAATTGGTGAAATGTTAATGATGGAATTTGTTATTTTTTAGTGATTTATTTTTATTTCACTAAATACAACTTACCAAAACCATTGGAGAAAAAGTGATCGCCAGATGTTTCTCTAATTTCCATATTCTTTCCGTTGAGTCGGGATTTTACCTTGTATAGATACACACCATTAGCTAGTCGGTCGCCATACTGGTCGGTGCAATCCCATGCAAAATCTGAAATATTATTTCCTATTTGAATATAGCCTAACTCATTTTGGGTAATTTCTCGAACGACTTTACCTGATACGGTCATAATTTGAATTTTGATGTAATCTGGGACTTGATTTCCGGTTAGTGTATATACAAATTGTACAGAGCTGGATGCTGGATTAGGATAGGGATAAAAGTTGGTGATACTGGCTTCTCTAATAACTTCAAAGTTGATGGAATAACCCATTTCACTCGACTCATTTCCTGTCTTATCTGTTGCTTTTACACTTAAGATATAACTGCCTGTTTCAAGATTCTGAGCAGAATATTTGAGAATGGCTTCTTCATCTTTTTGTGTGCTTGGAATAAATTCAACTTGTTCCATTCCTTCTTGCAAGGTATCTATTTCTCCGTTAGGGTGTTTAAGGTATGCTGAAATGTAGGATTCGTCGTCAATTAATCGATAAGGATTATCATCTTTAATAGACATCGAAATGATGGTATTAGGTGACACAATATCATAATCGATGATATGCTTTCCGTCAAAAACGACATCTAAAAGCGGGTTGGTCAAATCCTTGTCAACATAAAACTGCTGATTGAAATAGTTGTTGTCATAAGTCTGTTCTACCACTTCTTGTTGGTGATTGAAACCAACAAAAAATTCGTATTCTCCTTCCATTTTAAAGGTTTGAATAGTGTCTTGAATAGTGATATGTTGGCGTGGAAAAAGGGAGTCAATGTAATTACGAGTTATAGTGTCATTTAAACCTGAACTATTTTTGATATAAATGACATATTCGCTTGAGTCAAAGACTTGATCCTCGATATTTTCAAAGCTAATCGAATATGTCAAGTCCTCTCCTTGTTGGAGTGTATCATTGTGAAATTTAAATGCTAGATCTTTATTAATTGTACCTTCAGTAGGTTTTACATAGTTAATTTTCCAACGATTTATGGACTGAGGAGTTCTCATTTCATCATCATCAAAGGAAATTTTAACCTGAATGAATGGGTGTATTTTAGCATCAATACTCCCTAAATCAATGATTTTAAGATTTGATGAGGTTAGTTTAGATTCCCAGTTTTTATTGTCAGAGCTGGCAAATATATCAACATTGAATGTTTCACCATTGGCATCTTTTTGATCTAGTACTAAAGTTAGTGTTTCCCATTTTATAGAAGGACCTATAGACTTTGAAGTAATGCTTCCTTTTGTCAATTTGGGTGAAAATGTTTGAGCATATTTCATGGTCTGATTTTCTGGTTGTGTAACGTTGTTTTGATAGTCAGCAAGATACTCATTGGCAGGTTTATCACTTCCTTTTGTTCCAAATACTCCAAAAGGTTCTCCTTTTTTTATGGTTTGAAGTTTTGTTATGCCATATGCAGAAAATGCATCCCAAAGTTCTTGCTTAAATAATTCGGTATTGCAATCACTCATATTTAGCATTATGATGTGATAACCATTTGGTACACGATTTAGTAAATCTATTAAAGAATCTTGTTCTTCTATCGTGTTGGTATTATAGTTATACATAGCACAGGGTTCACCAACTACATTGTAGGGTGGAGGAGTAGTTCCAAACCAGGGAGCCTTAAAGGGTACATTAAAGGAGTTTGATGGTTCGTGATACCTTTCGTCTGTGTCTGGATTAATAAATATCATAGAAACACCGGTGAATGGCCACCAATTAGTAATGACGGGTGTTCCATCAATAATGATCCATCGAGATGTGTATGGTCCAAGTCCACTACCTCCAGTTTCTATTTGATAGTCTTTGGATGTGGTTCTTAAAAAATTAAATTTCCCAGTGTTTGAGTCCACAGAAATGGCATTTGTTGAGGAATTGAAAAATTTCCAACGATCACCTTCAGTCCATCCTTCAGGGTCATCTTTGATGATACCAAAAGTTTGATAAGCCCAATCAGAAGTGTCACCTTTTTCTATGTAACGTGCTCGTATGTAGTAATCTTTATTATCAACATCAGGAAATATAACTTCTGTTTTGATTAGGGTTTTATCATGGTTGAACTGATTCCTGTCAATTGGATTTTTAAAATATGGAGTGCTATCCCATTCAACGATGATTTCTCTGTTTATATCCGTGTTGCCTGGAAGTTGAAGTATTACTTCAAAAGAGGTATTTGAGATTATTTCATCTGCTGATGGTTTCAAAATCGTTGGAGATATTTGCTTGATGAGATATTTCGTTGTGTATGTATTATTTGATTCTCCGATAGGTTGCATTTCTTGTATTGAATTTACACTATCCAATTCAAGTTGAATGTCAATTAGCCCAGATAAAATATCTTGGGGAACTTTAAATTCAATAAATTTTTGATAATAGGGGGCTGAGATATCTATCTGGTTGTTGAAAACAGACTGCCCGTTGCTCGTTATTTTGCAATGAATATTTAAAGTTTTGTTCACAGCCTTACCAATATTGTTTATTTGAGCTAGAATGGATAATGAATCACCACGAGTTGCATTACCAACAGATACTTGAGTAAACTTGAAATCAGGTAAATTAGGTGATTTGAGAGAAAATGCAGGATCTCCATGATAGACGAGTTGCCTAGATTGAATCACATCCAAAGGACGATCAATGTTGCCAAAAGTTTTTGAAGCAGCCTTAATAGCACTTGCTATACTCTCTCCATAATTGTCTTGAAATAACTTTTTGTGTATTTCTAAAGTGTGTAAATATAATTGAGAAGTGAATGATAAGTTGGTACTTGCAATCCAACCGAGTGCACCTTTATTAGGCTCAAAAAGAAATTTTTCTGCAAGTGATAAATCTTCAAAAGTATTTCCTAAAGCACAACCGTTAAAAAAGAATAAAGGTGTTTTTCCATAATTATCATATTCAGAAGGTTCGCCAAGTGATATTTCTGTTACTTGAGCGGCCCCATGGCCAAAATACATAAGCATGTTAGACCCATCATTTACCTCGGCTTGTATTTTAGAGGTAAGGCTTGTTTGTATTGGAAGTGGTTCTGATTTTGAGAACATTACTCGATAACCGCCATATGAGGTGTCACTTAAAATAGTGTAATAGTTATTGAGGTAATTTTTGAATGATTGGTTTTCAAAACCAATACCACCAGCAAGTTGAATTACTTTCTTCTGCCATGTTGCTGGCGGTTGAGCTTCAAATGCTCTAATTTTATCAAGATATATTTCGACTTGTTCATTATTTCGTGCTGGAATTCTTCCAATACTAAAATCTAAACCTAAATCACTTACATCTAACGATGAGACATACAAATAGTCACTTGGTGGAAACCCAATGGATGGAACAAGATTAAGTGCAGTTTTAAGATCGGTATTTGTTCGAATACGATCATAGGTCTGACCCTTGCCAAGTAATAGAATGTATTGAAGGTTTGGAGCTGATGATTTTAAAGATTGGATGTATTTTTTTATAGCAAGTGGCCCTTCGATTCCATATCCGAAATCATGGTAAATGTCATTGACATAGATAGTTGATGTAGCGTGATTTCCACCAGTATTGCTCATTCTGTAACTAGCATAGTTACTTGCCCCAGAAGCTAAATTCGGATGAGTGATTATTAGATAATCAGTTGATTGATTAATTACAGATTTGCCTAGTATTACCTCCTCTATAGACGTAATTGTAATTACGTCTGAAGCGTCATAGATATAGAATTCAGTAATTCCATTCTTCTCTATGTTGAATTTTATAGATTGGTCTCCTTGTTTATCTGCTTTAATTCTTTTGTTATTTGATAAATCAATTACGTAAGGATTATTTTTTAAGGATGGATAATCACTAAAATTAAAAAAAGAAGAATTAAATGAGCCATTTACCTTTAGTTGACTATTGTTATTGAGGTTCAATAAACGCGGATAATTGCATTTTATATAGGATAAAACAAAAGCACTTTTATTATAATTGGATTCACCAATATATAATGAGGTTACAGGTT
>JAQWZS010000107.1 GCA_029253325.1 Bacteroidia bacterium | reverse complement strand
TAATGTACAAAAAAAAGCTGCCTAGGCAGCTTTTTTTTGTACATTATTTTGATTACTTACAATCGTAACTGATGGTTGTACTTTCAGTGATAAGTCCTGGTACTGTTAAGCTTAAACTTGTGGGGTACTGGTCGTCATTATATTCATACGATGCTGCCAAGGGGAGTTTATCGGGGAAACCATTGATAGATAACTGTCCACTTACGAGATTCTCTTTTCCAACTTTAGAGGGATTTCCGGGATCCATGAAGAAGAATACAAAGCTTGAATTATATGGGTTTATTTTACCATCATAGACAGATCCTTCAAAAGTTAGGAAAGGAGCTAATTCTTTCGTATCCTCATCTAATTCACTAGCAATAGCCTTGGACATATTTCCTCTACTATCATATTCAAATGTTGTAGTTGATTCAATAATATCATCTCCAGAAGTCAAATCATGTTCTTCAAATTCACTTACATTAAGACCAGACGATTGAATGACATAATATCCTGTAATTTCAGATCCTTCTTTGACATCAATTCTTGAAGGAATTGAATTATTTCCACTGTATTTAAATTCATAAATGTTTTGAATATCAGTAGCTGTAACAATTCGATTACCGTCATATTCAAATGTTGTAGTACTTGGAGTACCTGTACCCACAACCGAGCTAGCTGAAATTATGTTGTTGTTATCGTTGTATACATAGGTAATTGTCTTTGTCTCCTCACCATCATCTACTACCTCTTGGGTAACATAACATCCACTTGGATCTGTTGTATTTGTACTTGGTGTGTTTTCATCTTCGTCAGAACATGATTGCAAAAAGAATCCCCCTAATAATAGAGCAGTAAACAATGAGATTTTATTTTTAAGTTGCATAAATAATTTATTTTAATGCAATATAGTAAAGAAATGCTATTCTGGATAAAGAATACTATTCTAATTGATAGTTTTGCACTGTTTTGAACAAAGAACTAATATCAACAAAACGTAAGTTATTCATTGAGAGTTATGGATGTGCAATGAACTTTGCTGACAGCGAGGTAGTAGCGTCTATTATGAGTAAAGTGGGTGTAGAGACAACAAACGATGAAATGGATGCTGATATAATTTTCATAAACACTTGTTCAATTAGAGACAATGCAGAGCAAAAGATTAGACATCGCTTAAAGCATTTAAGACACAACAAAAAACACAATAAACATCTAACTATTGGAATATTGGGTTGCATGGCAGAACGTCTGAAAAAACAATTATTAGAGGAAGAAAAACTAGTAGATATTGTTGCAGGTCCGGATGCTTATCGAGAGTTACCGATACTTTTACAAGAAGTAGAAAGTGGTCATAAAGCAATGAATGTTATCTTGAGTTTGGAAGAGACATATGCTGAAATTCAACCCACCCGTTTAAATACAAATGGAGTGACGGCTTTCATAAGTATTACGCGTGGTTGTGATAATATGTGTAGTTTTTGTGTTGTTCCATTCACACGAGGTAGGGAGCGAAGCAGAAGTCCAGAAAGCATTGTTTCAGAAGCAAGAGACTTGGTCGAAAAGGGGTACAAAGAAGTTACTTTATTAGGGCAAAATGTGGATTCATACCTTTGGTACGGTGGTGGTGCACGTAAAGATTTCAATAAACTTTCAGACGAAGAAAAATCCAATAGTATAAATTTTGCTCAGCTTTTAGAAATGGTTGCCCATGTTGATCCATATTTAAGAGTACGGTTTTCAACATCTCATCCGAAGGATATTCATGATGAGGTTTTATTTGTCATGAAAAGGAATGATAACATTGCTAAACACATTCACCTGCCAGCTCAAAGTGGTAACACTCGAATATTAGATAAAATGAATCGTACATATTCACGAGAGTGGTATGAAATGAAATATAATCGAATTAAAGAAATTCTACCTGGCTGTAGTGTAAGTTGTGATATTATAACTGGCTTTTGTTCTGAAACAGAGGATGAACACAAAGACACATTAGATTTGCTTGTCAAATGTCCATTTGAATTTAGTTATATGTATTATTATTCTGAAAGACCTGGCACTTTAGCTGCAAGAAAGTATGAAGATGATATCCCTGAAGAAATCAAGAAAAGAAGACTTTCAGAGGTTATAAGCATACAGCATGATGTAGCAAAAAAGCTCAATAAAGCTCAAGAAGGGAAAATTCATAGTGTTCTAATTGAAATGCAGAGCAAGAAAAATGAAAATGAATGGATGGGAAGAAACGAGCAAAATATCAAGGTGATTTTTCCAAAAGACCATTACCAGATGGGAGATTTTGTAGATGTTCTCATTGAAAAAAGTACTACAACAAGCCTAATCGGAAAGGGTGTATCTAAATAACAGTGTTATTGGTATGATAAGATTGTTTTCTCTATGATTTCACAAGCATCATTTAGCTCATTTTCTTTTATAATGAGTGGTGGAGCAAATCGTATGATATGGTCGTGTGTAGGTTTAGCTAAAAGACCATTTTCTTTGAGATCAAGACAGACATCCATAGCTGTTTTTGTTTGATTATTGTGATGAAATGGTTTTATTACTATTGCATTTAATAGCCCTTTTCCTCGACATATATCGATGATTGGGGATTTTATTTCTGATATTCTTTCTCTAAAAATTTGTCCCATGATTTCTGCATTTTCTGCAAGTCTTTCTTCTTTTACTACTTGTAATGCTGCCATGGCAACTTTGCATGCTAGAGGATTACCACCAAATGTGGAACCGTGTTCACCTGGTTTAATACATAACATAATCTCATCATTTGCCAAAACAGCACTTACAGGGAAAACGCCACCACTAAGAGCCTTCCCAAGTATTAAAATATCTGGTTTTATATTTTCATGTTCACAGCAGGTTAGTTTACCAGTTCTTGCTATACCGGTTTGAACCTCATCCGCTATAAATAATACGTTATGCTCTTTACAGATTCTAGCAGCTTCATTTAGGTAACCTTTATCAGGAACAACAACTCCAGCCTCTCCCTGAATAGGCTCAACCATAAAACCAGCAACATTTGAATCTTTTAATGCTTCTTCTAATGCTGACAAATCATTATAAGGAATAAGTTCAAATCCTGGTACGTATGGACCAAACCCTTTATAGCTATCAGGATCAGTACTACTGCTCACTGCTGCAATTGTTCTTCCCCAAAAATTACCATTTGCAAATAGAATTTTGGCTTGATTTTCAGGAACTTGTTTTACTTCATATGCCCATTTTCGACATAATTTGATGGCAGTTTCTCCACCTTCTACCCCTGTATTCATAGGTAACACTTTGTCATAACCAAAGTATTCTGTCATGAATTTTTCGTACTCACCTAGGACATTATTGTGAAAAGCACGAGAAGTTAGTGTCAGTATTTGTGATTGTTCTTGAAGAGCTTTTATGATTTTAGGGTGACAATGACCTTGGTTTACAGCACTATAAGCACTTAGAAAATCATAATATTTTTTCCCGCCAGTATCCCATACGTATATTCCCTTACCTTTCTTAAGGACAACGGGAAGTGGGTGGTAGTTGTGAGCACCATACTTATCCTCTAAATTGATATAATATTCTTGGGATTTTGTCATAAGGCAAATCAAGTCATTTTAAAATAAATGTGAAAGATTTTCTCACTATTAATTATGATTACTCTTTCTAATCAAGTTGACAAGTTCTAATAAAAATACGTATTATATTGCCCGACTCGTGAAGTTCATTAAATGGATGATTTATTTTTATTGCTTAGTTGGTTGTATTAACTTACAAGCAAGTGAATGGTTGAATGTGTCATTTCATCATAACTTTAACTTCTATTATAAAAAAACATCTACCCAGAATTTAAAGGTTTTGGACTCACTTCTAAGATTAGAGTTTCAAAAAATTGAGCAAAAAATAAATTACAATTCAAATCAATCAATAGATATTTTTTTACAAGAAAATAGAAGTCCTAATTTTACTTCAACAAATGCTCAGATAAATCCCGGTGAAATAAATGTTTTGAAGCAAAAGATTACTCTTAAGTTATACAACGATCCAAACGAAGTCTTGACAAATTTTAGGTTTCAAGTTTCAAGAATTTTAATTGAAGAAATGATCTATGGAAGATCAGTTGAAGACAAAATTAAATACACTAATATTCTCAAACAACCTAAGTGGCTATTGCCTGGGTTGTATTTTTATCTGTCTGATCAATGGTCTGATGAATCTGATAATATGCTTAGATCATTCAATGAAACTGTAGGTTTTGAGACCGTTGATCTAGCACCTGAAAGGTATCGCCTCCTACTAGCCGCATCGTTTTGGAAATATTTAGAACTTAATTATGGGCCGTCCTCTATATATGGGCTTCTATATATGATTCGCTTGACTCGAAATTTTGGTAGTGCAATATCCTACACGTTTAAATTGAATTTAAAACAAGTTTTTAAGGAATGGGGTCTTTTCTATTCACAAGCTTATCAAATAGATCAGAGAATACCAGCACCAATAAATGGTGTTTCAGTTTCTAAAGATAATATACTCGAGATATTAGTAAAAAATGATACAAGCTACTATACTTTAGAAAAGACTTTTAGAGGGATATTCGTATTTAGGAATAACGCATCTAAGGGATCTAGAAAAAAAATTTTTAAGTTAAAATATGATGAGACACCACTTGCTTCATATAGCGGAGCACTTTTTTATCACACAGGTAAGCTTCATCTAGCTGTTAATAGAAAATTAGGATTACAAGTTTATAGTGATTTAACGGGATCATTAAATAGTTTTGATCTTCCTATACACAATCCAAATCATATTGTCTCGGATTCTATTTATATATACATGTCAGAATCAAGTACTTTTAATAGTGTGATTTACAAGTGTAATCAAGATTTAAAGGAGTCTATTTTTTTCTCAAACTCGTTTATTTCAAGTTTTGATATATACAAAGATAAATTGTGTATTTCAGAATCAACTTTTAAAAGCCATAATTTAATTGTTAGAGATTCAGTAGAAAAGGGCAAATACTATTCTAGTAGAAAACCTATTCGAGAAGTCATATTTGCTGATGATTCAACAATCATTTTCAATCACGGTCAAAATGGTATTGTCAATAGTAAAATGCTTTCAATCAATAGGAAGGATGTAAAGTCATTGACTAACTTCAGATTTAATATCAAACACCACAAGTTCAACAAAACAAGATTTATTGAGGTAATCGATAAGGGTGATAAATTGGAGTTTTTTAGTGTTACAAAACAGCCTGTTAATCAATATTACACTTATGACTATATTCCAAATTCATATTTTGAAACTATTGATTTAACAATGAAAAATGAAGAGATAAAACCAAAACAAAATATTAATGATCAAGACTCATTAGAAGATATAGATTATCAAATACCAATTTCACCGTCGATGAATTTTGTGTCTTCAGTATATGAAAACAAAATAGTGAAAACTTATAATAAGGTTCCATCAAAACCTATTCTTAGTTATTATGAATTATCAAAAGTCAGATTAAACTTAATTAATAAAGCTTTTGAGGGAAACACTTCTGTCTGGCTAAATAGTTTTGAGACTCTTATGCCATCAAATTTACATTTGAATTTAGGGGCAAGTTTTGGTAATAAAATTTCTAGTAATGAAGTAAGTATGAATTATATTGGGGTTTTACAACCTAAATCTAGAGATGTATTATTTGAAATAAATTTTGGTTCAAACAAAAAATTGTCACTCAATTTAATGCATAGAAAAAGGGTGGTACAGAAATCTAACACAGATAATTCGTTCAATACAGAAATATTAGAAATACAACATCGATTTAAATTCATTAAACCAACTATTAATTTAACCAACAGGCTTCAAGTTAGACACGACAGGAGTTCTCCCCTTTACACCTCAAAGGAGAGTATAGAACGATTAATTGAGGATAAATATCAATTATCGATATCAAGCAAATTAATGCAGTCAAAAAGATTTAATAAAATTCATTTTACAAATAGTATACTAATAAATCCAAATTTGGATTTGACTAATCAAGCTTGGAATATTTCAGTTGGGCTAAATGTAAATTACATATACAAGTTGAACGATATAATCAGATTTAAGTCTCGGTTTAGAGTTGTTACATCTCAAGGGAATTCTCCAAATTTTTTAATGATAGGGGGTATGTCAAATGATTTATTAGGTAAATTAAAGAACCAGACATTTTCAGATTATTACACTCCAATTTTATATGAGAGTTTGTATGGAGTAAGAGGGTTTAATGCGAACCATAGGAACGGTAATACAGCAGTTGTCTTTAAATCACAATTGGAATTTAAGGTCCTCCAAATGTTATATAATAAACCAATAAGCAATCAGTTGCTGTCAAATACAAGATTTCACATATTTACAGATTTTGGGACAGCATTTTATGGTGACGGAATATATGCAACTCAGAATATGTTGGGTAAGAACACAGTAAATACCTCAACCAATTCTATGGTTGTTCAAGTCAATGCCTACAGAAACCCATCAATAATGAGTTTTGGTATTGGGTTTAGTAGCAATATTGCTGGTTATAATATTCAATTTGATTATGCTATTGGGGTTGACGATAAGGAAATGCTTGATGGTATTTTACATATTGGACTTGGTAAATCTTTTTAATGTTTACAATTTGTATGAATTTTAAAAAACCATCTTTATAATGCTACAAACTCAATTAATATAATTGCGATCAAATAAATACATAATGAAAATAAAATCTGCGTTAATTTCAGTTTTTGATAAAACAGGGATTGATAAACTAGCTTTAGAACTTGTAAAAAACGGAGTGGCACTTTATTCTACTGGAGGTACGAAAAAACACCTAGAGGACCTTGGTTTGTCAGTATTAGCTGTAGAAGATCAAACCAACTATCCAGAGGTTTTTGGAGGTAGAGTAAAAACACTTCACCCTGCTATTTTCGGGGGTATCCTTTACCGCAGAGATAATGATGATGATAATCGAGAGTTGGGCCAACATCAAATTCCGCCAATAGATTTGATTGTTGTAGATCTATATCCGTTCGAAGATACTGTCGCCTCTGGGGCGGATCACTCGTCCATTATTGAAAAAATTGATATCGGAGGTATTTCACTCATTCGAGCTGCCGCAAAAAATTATAAATTCACATCCATCGTTAGCAGTAAAGAGCAGTATGAAGATTTTACCAATCATTATTCAAGTCAAAACGGTTCTCCAACAGCTGATTACCGAAAAAAATTAGCTGCTGAAGCATTTGGGATTACCGTAAAATATGATCAAGCAATTTCAAGCTATTTCCGTGATAAACAGAGATTCCCATTAAGATATGGAGAAAATCCACATCAAAAAGCACATTTCGAAGGAGATTTAGATGGATTATTTAAAAAGCTCAATGGAAAAGAGCTGTCATATAATAATTTGCTAGATATAGATGCTGCTGTATCTTTAATAACAGATGTGAGTAGAGAAAATCAATACACTTTCGCAATATTAAAACATAATAATGCTTGTGGATGTGCAACTAGAGAAACAGTATCTGATTCATTTAAAAATGCATTAGCCTCTGACCCTGTTTCGGCTTTTGGAGGTATATTGATAACTGACGGAACTGTTGATTTGAAAACAGCAATACAAATTGATGAAATTTTTTATGAGGTATGTATAGCTACCTCATACACTCAAGAGGCTTTAGATTTATTAACCAAAAAATCTAAACGAATTGTTTTAAAGTGGAGTATGAAAAGGTATGATCAGGATATTGTTAGATCATGCTTAAATGGTATTTTGGTTCAAAATAGAGATTCGCACAATGTTGATGAATCAGATTTGACTTTTCCCACAGTTAAAAAACCAAACAACTTAGTGATTAACGATCTTTTATTAGCTGATAAAATAGTTAAGAACACAAAATCAAATGCTATTATACTTGTTAAGGATGGTAGGTTACTGTCAAGTGGAACAGGTCAGACCTCAAGAGTTGATGCATTAAGACAAGCCATAGCTAAAGCAAACGCATTTAAAATTGACCTCAATGGATCAGTGATGGCTTCGGATGCATTTTTCCCATTTCCAGATTGCGTAGAAATTGCAGCGGAAGCAGGCATTGAGCATGT
>JAQWZS010000105.1 GCA_029253325.1 Bacteroidia bacterium | reverse complement strand
TTCTTTGATCTGCGTACGTTTTAAGCAAAAATCTAGCATCTTTAATCAAGTCCATTACTTCATCAAAGTTCATACCATTATAAATTCCTCTAACTCGAAATTGTTTGTCAATTAGCATGATTTTTTCACTGTGGATAAAAGTATTGGTGTCAGGGACCTCTTGAATGACTGCTTTGTAGCTATCCCTAGCAAGGTGGTAGATAGTGCTTTTTTTGCCAGTTAAAAATTTCCATTGATTATCATTAGCCTCAAACATCTCGGCATAGTCTTTCATAACAGATACAGAGTCATTGTAAGGATCTACAGTATGAGATAAGAAGAGTATATCAGTGCTATTTTCTAATTTTTGGGTAGCAATTTTGATGTGACCATTGATGGTAGGGCAAACATCTGGGCAGGAGGTGAAGAAAAAATTACTAATAAATATTTTATCACCAATACTATCTCGAGTAAAAGGTGAGTTATTTTGGTCAGTTAGTAAAAAGCTATCAATAGTGTAGGGGACTTCTGTGCCCATTTCGTCTGAAGTATAAATTGGAAGCTCCCTGTAGCCAAATTTTGATTTTTTGAGTAAAACCGCAAGCAATACAGGCAGAGCTAACACAATAACTAAGATTATTTTTCCAGTGCTACGCTTCATGATGAATATAAGAGGTGGGTGTTAACTAGAATGTACCCCAGAAGTTTCCTTCGTACATCATCCAAACTAGAAAGAAAATAATGAAGAACATAGGTAGTACAATCATGGTAGCAAGGCTAAGTTTTTCATGTTTCATGTGCATGAACGTTCCCACTATGTATACTGCTTTAATTACACCTAACGCTATGAAAATGATGTTTCTAGCCATGGACGGAACCATGAGAAAGTAGAATGCTACATCGACAATCGTTAACCCTAGGAGAATCCAGAATTTTAACCAAATATCCTTAGTGCCATGGCTATGAGCTTTAGGCACCCATACTGTAGGATCATAATTTTTTTCGTCGTGAATATCTATATTTTGATTTGGTGTTGACATATTGCTAGTTTTTGAATAGTTAAATTAAATAGAAGAAAGTAAATACAAATACCCAAACAAGATCTACAAAATGCCAGTATAAACCAACTTTTTCGACCATTTCGTAGTGCCCTCGTCTTTCATATGTGCCATTGATGTTATTGATGAATATAACAATATTCAGAACAACACCCGAGAATACGTGGAATCCATGAAAACCTGTAACTAAAAAGAATAGTGCTGCAAATGTTGGTGGACCATAGGGGTTAGCCCATGGAGTAGCTCCTGCAGTAATAAAATTAGTCCATTCCCAAGCCTGACAACTGAGGAATGCAAATCCACCAATAATAGTCCAGAACATCCATTTGGTAACAGCATTTTTATCACCTCGCTGTCCAGCTTCAACTCCAAGCACCATGGTAACACTACTCAAAATGAGGATTAGTGTCATTAAACTTACAAATATGAGAGGCAAATGGAGACCATGAGCAAATGGAAAGTGGTTGAAAACTAAGTCAGGTGATGGCCATTGGGATTCTGAGAATACTCCAGCATCTCTGAGTGCAGGAATGAAGAATTCACCATGGTGAGCATCAGCTCCATGAGCAAATTTCTCTTGTACATTTTCACCGAATGATAACTGTAGCTCTTCAATCTGCTCGATTGGGGTAGACGGAAAACTATATCGAATAGCACCATACCCAATTAAGAGTGATGAGAAAGTGAAAGCATCGGATAAAAGGAAAATCCACATCATGAGTTTTCCATAACTTACATTGAAAGGTGAATTTCCACCTTTCCATGTATTTGACTTAGATATTGTTTGTGTAGACATTAATTAAAAATCTGGTGCAAAGTATAAAAACATATATAAATAAACCCATAAGAAGCCAACAAAGTGCCAATAAGTATTGCACATACTAATTTGCAAAGTGTTTTTCTTATGAATTTTAAATCGAAATGCGTTGATAAACATGACTATAAGATACACTATTCCAGCAAGGATATGTGCCAAATGTATTGCCGCTATAGCAATTAAAAATGAGGCAGAAACTTTATCACCGTATTTTGGATTGACAAAATGAAGACCTTGGTCAGATAATGTGAGCCATCCCATGTATTGAGATATGACGAACGCTATACCTAGTATAATTGTAGCAGCTAGTCCTATTTTAATTCCAGTAATATTATCTCTTTTGGCAGCTCTGAATGCCCATATCATTGTTACAGAACTCATTAATACGATAATCGTAGAGTACATGAATATGGGTGGTAACTCAAAGTCAAACCAATTTCCATCTCCTTTTCGAACAATATAGGCACTAGTTAGACCCGAAAAAAGCATTAAAATCCCTAATAACAAAAGCCATAAACTGAATTTCTTAGGGTTTACTCTTCCTGGATGCTCTTGGAGTTGTGTGGTCATATTTTCTATATTTTATCTATGAGTAATGATATCAAAACTAGTGGGTTGTATAAAATAGAGGCAAACATGAGTCGTTTAGCATCTTTGATACTTAATGAACGGTATAATTTAAAACTTAAAAAGGTAAGCAAAATACTTCCTATTGTTACAACAATCATACTAAGTTGTCCAGAAAGTCCAAAAATATGTGGCAGTAAACTTAATGGAATCAAAACTGCTGAGTATAAAATAATCTGAGTTGCTGACTCTTTACTTCGTCCAGTAGTAGAAGGGAGTAATTGGTATCCTGCTTTCTTGTAATCATCATCAAGTATCCATGCAATGGACCAGAAGTGAGGAAATTGCCAAAAAAACTGAAGGAGAAATAGAATGACTGCAGCATAGGTAAATTCTCCAGATGCTGCCACCCAACCCAGTAGTGGCGGAATTGCACCAGGGAATGCCCCTACAAGCACTGCCAAATTAGAAACCTTTTTGAGGGGTGTGTATATGAACGCATAACTCATCAGCGACGCGAATCCCAATAATGCAGAATAAGTATTCAGATATAAGCCAAGTATACTTACTCCTATGATTCCAGTAATAGCACAAAATATACCTGCCTCAAGGATGCTCATCCTATTTTGAGCAATTGGTCTATTTTCAGTTCGAGTCATTAGCTTGTCAAAGTCTTTTTCAATAATTTGATTAATACCGTTAGAGGAAGCAACAACGAGGAACCCACCAAGGGCTAATGCACTTAGTAAAAACCAATTAATATCTCCTTCAAGACCCAGTAAATATCCTAATAATGAGGAAAAAACCACCGTAAATGTCAGCCTGAATTTAATCAATTGACTATAGTCAGCCATTTTAGATTTGAAATCTACTGATTTAGTATGTATTACTGTTGTCTTCAATGGGATTAATAATTAACTTTTTGGGTGTTTAAAAATCTAGTGCAAATATAAAATTGTAAAACGTAAATACCTGCACCAAAACTTATATGGAATAGTTTTGAAATTTCGATAAATGACTCATAAAGAGACAGGGGGCCAATTATT
>JAQWZS010000085.1 GCA_029253325.1 Bacteroidia bacterium | reverse complement strand
TCCTTCACTATTGAATATTTTGAAACCAAATATATAATCAAAAATGATGCTAACTAGGAGTAGAATAAAATAAAAACCGCTGCATTTATAGTAAAAAAACAAACTGAAGGCCAATAGGTAGCTATTCCTAATTCTGTTGTGTTTATGGATTAGTGCAAAAAATCCAAACATCACAGTGAATAGCATCAAAAAAAGGTATTGACTAAATAAAAGTGGTTGATCTGAAGAGAAGCTAAAGATGTTGTCGAAACTAATCATAAGTTAAAATCACTCTCATAATGATACATCAATGCTTCATAAAGCAATTTGCCTTGCATTTCATATCCTTCTTTTGTAAAATGGATTAAATCTCTTCGAGCCAAAGACTTTTTTTGCCATTCTAAGATTGAGTTTTTACCTCCCATAACTTTGTATAAATCCCATAAAGCAACATCTTCTTCATCAGCTATTTCGTATAAAACTTTGCAAAGTTTTTCAATATTTTTATTTGAATATCTACGTTTAAAAAAATGATCAGAAGGTGTTGTAATCAAAATCGACATGCTTGAATCTTGATTTTTAATGCGTTGAATTATTTGTTTAAAATCTTCTTTCACACAAGCTGAGCAGAATCTGCTTGGATAAGTATAGCTATCATTTGTACCAAAACTAATAATGGTTAGTTTGGCATCTAAGTCTATAATTTGTGTTTGAAAATCTGAACTTCTGAGATATTGAGAAGCAGTTGCTCCATTCACACCAGCAGAATGATATATAATACCGCTTGAGTCATTTTTTAAAATAATACCGTGTATGTCAGGGTGAATATTTGATGAATGGGTCGATCTAAATTGGATTTGACTTAATGGCTTCTCTGATTGGATAAATGTATAATTACTATTCCTCTCCCATGTTATCAAATTAGAATCTATTACTGGTAAAAGCGTCCCAAAATCATCAAAAATTGTAATCTTTTTAAATGTTGAACCCCCTTCTTCCAAAACCTTAATAGTTAATTCTGCATTAGGCAAGGGTGAGACCGAGTAACCCACTAAACCAATTTTATTTGACTCAAAATCCTTTTTAATCGAACAATACTTCCAATCACCATCATAGCTAAATTGAACGTCATTTGGGCCATAACTTCCAGCTATCTTATATGGAAAAACCACCCCCCTACCCGCATTACCAAAATTATTTTGAAACAGTGTTCGAACCTTTCCTGTCAGATAATTAGCTTGGATGTGAGAATCCCCAATATGAACCACAGAAACTACTTTGTTTTCTTTAGATTTAATTTGAGCTAATTCCTCAAAAAATTGTTGCAATGACTCGGCATTAACTATCTGATTTTGATTTTCTGGGGAATCAATGTATTCTGAAAAAGAGATTGTAAAAAATAGAATTGATAGAAAATAATTAATCATCAATTGTACTTACCGTTGTATTGCTTTCTAATATCTCCAACTAACTTCTTAACTTCTTGCTCTTGATCTTTTTTACATATTAAAAGAGCATCATCCGTATCTATAATAAAATATCCGTCTAAATCTTTGATTACCACCAACTTTTCTTTTTCAGAAACGACTAGATTATTAGTAGCATCAATAGCGAGTAGATTAACATTTAAAACCGTATTAGAATCCTCCCCTTGAAGATTTTCGTGAACACTTTTCCATGTTCCTAAGTCACTCCAGCCAAACTCTGAAGGCAAAACATATACATTTTCGGCCTTTTCTAATATACCGTTATCAATAGAAATACTTGGTATAGAAGAATAAATTCGATCAATATGTTGCTTTTCTAATGAAGTATTATATGCCCCTTTTACCTCTGAAAAACTTAAATTTAGTTCTGGTAAAAAATTGTTTAGAGCCTTCAGAATAGTTGGAATACTCCAAATAAACATTCCACTATTCCATAAAAATTCGCCACTATCTAAAAATTTCTCAGCTAACTCCAGTGGTGGTTTTTCTGTAAATGTTTTCACCTTATTAATGCCATCTGAAATTGCATTAGGCTCAAACTGAATGTAGCCATAACCTGTATCTGGTCTATGTGGTTTTATACCAAGAGTAACTAGGGTATCATTATTTTTTGCATAATCATGAGCCGTGAAAATCTGGTTATTGAATGCGTTAGTGTCTTGAATTAAATGATCACTTGGAGCAACAATAAGAACACCATTATTAGATAACTCCGAAATTTTATTGGCTGCATAAGCTGCACATGCCGCTGTGTTCTTACCTAACGGTTCTCCAAGTATTTGATTATCTGTAATTAAGGGTAATTGTTCTTTAACTAAATCAACATAGTTTTGATTTGTAATAATGAAAATATTTTCCTGAGGCACAAGGTTCAAGAATCGATTATATGCATCTTGGATTAAGGTGCTTCCAGTTCCTAAGATGTCGACAAATTGCTTAGGTCGTGATTCTCTACTAACTGGCCAAAACCGAGTTCCAATCCCTCCAGCTAAAATCACTGCATATGTGTCTTTTAATATTTTCATACAATTCCTTCTCTTATCAAATCTTGAACATGAACCATGCCCAATGGTTGGTTTTCTTTAGATAAAACAATATGATTTATCTTATTTTCTTTCAAAAAATTAACTCCCTCAATCGCTAATTCATCTGCATTCATAGTTTTAGGTTGTGGCGTCATGACCTCATGAGCTTTAAAGTGTTTTTCTAAAAGAGCATTTGAGGTCATATCTGAACCTCTCGTTAGCATTCTTCTTAAATCTCCATCTGTTATAATTCCTACAATTTTTGAATTAGACAACACAAGAACTGCTCCCATTCTTCCTTCTGTCATTGCAACAATGCACTGGGGCAATGCATCCATATGATCAACTACTGGTAATGGATTCTTACTTGCAATATCTCCCAATGTTAAATAGAGCTTTTTACCCAAAGCTCCACCAGGGTGATACTTTGCAAAATCTTCAGACTTGAAATTTCTGCATTTAATTAGGGCCACGGCTAAAGCATCGCCCATTGCCATTTGAGCAATCGTACTCGTGGTTGGAGCAAGATTATTTGGACAGGCTTCTGAATCCACCGTTGTATCAAGTAAGAAATCACAATTTTTTGCTAAAAATGAATCCAAATTTCCAGTCATACCAACTAATTTATTGCCTGCATTTGATATCAATGGAACAAGTGCCACAATTTCGGGGCTATTTCCACTCTTCGAAATACAAATTACAATATCGTGATTTTGAATCATTCCTAAATCACCATGTATAGCATCAGCGGCATGCATAAATAAAGCAGGTGTACCTGTGCTATTAAATGTAGCAACCATTTTCTGGCCAATAATGGCACTTTTTCCAATGCCTGTCACAACAACTCTTCCTTCAGAAGAAAGTATTTTAGTGACTACATTTGAAAAGTGTGTGTCGAGTAAATTGCTTAATTTCTCAAGACTTTTACTTTCTAACAATATGGTGTCTTTACCAATTTTGAGAATATCTTTCGATTCCGTCATGTAATTTGATGCAAATTAAAAAATTATTTCTGCAAGTGATACAAAGTGTATTATATTAGTGTTTAAATTCGTTGGATATTCGTAAAATAAAATAATGACTACAGAAGTTTTGGATTTAAAGGTAAGCCTTAAAGAGTTTTTTGGATTTGACTCGTTCAAAGGAATGCAAGAGCAAGTTATATCCACAATACTTAAAGGAAACGATTGTTTTGTCATTATGCCAACAGGAGCTGGAAAATCTCTTTGCTATCAGCTACCTGCATTAATCAGCAACGGTACAGCCGTCATTATATCACCTCTCATCGCTTTAATGAAAAACCAAGTTGATGCTATTAGGGGTTTTGGTGAAAATGATTCTATTGCTCATTTTTTAAATTCCTCTCTTACAAAAACACAAACTGAGAGAGTAAAAAGAGATGTTTCAGAAGGTCGTACTAAAATGCTTTATGTTGCCCCAGAAACATTAAAAAAAGATGAAACTATCGACTTCCTTCGATCAGTGAAATTAAGTTTTGTAGCAGTAGACGAAGCCCACTGTATTTCTGAGTGGGGTCATGACTTTAGACCTGAATATCGTAGAATAAAACAGATTGTAAAAGAAATTGATGATGTACCTATGATAGCACTTACAGCTACAGCTACACCCAAGGTACAATTGGATATTCAAAAAACGTTGAATATGCTCGATGCTCAAGTTTTTAAATCATCGTTTAATAGGGCTAATCTCTACTATGAAGTTTTACCTAAGGGAAGTAAAGCTCAAACCATGAAAGACCTTATTTCTTTTATCAATAAAAGAAAAGGTAAAAGCGGTATTGTATATTGTCTAAGTAGAAAAAAAACAGAAGAAGTATCGGAGATACTTCAAGCAAATGGCATCAATGCACTTCCTTACCATGCAGGATTAGATGCCAAAACCCGAGCAGGTAATCAAGATAAATTTCTAATGGAAGATGCTGATGTAATTTGTGCCACAATTGCATTTGGTATGGGTATTGATAAGCCTGATGTTCGCTTCGTTATACATTACGATGTGCCTAAGTCATTGGAAGGATACTATCAAGAAACTGGACGAGCAGGTAGAGACGGCATGGATGGCGATTGTGTTCTTTTCTTTAACCCAAAAGACACCGAAAAATTAGAAAAATTCCTGAAAGACAAGCCCGTAGCCGAGCGGGAAATTGGCACTCAGTTAATTTCTGAAATGGCCTTTTTTGCAGAATCATCACAATGTCGTAGAAAATCATTACTGCATTATTTTGGTGAAAATTTTGACGCTGAAAAATGTGACAAAATGTGTGACAATTGCCGAAGTCCTCGAGAAACTGAAGAAGCTACTGACGCTTTAGTTGCTGCTTTGAAAGCTATCCAGTTTACCGATGGAAAAGTTGGATTAAAACATATCATCAATATACTAATGGGTAAAGCCTCACCCGAGGTGAAAGCATATAAGCACAGCCTACATGAATTATTTGGTTTTGGTAAAGATAAAAATGAGAATTATTGGAAAACCCTCATTAGATACGGTCAAATTAATAATCTAATCATCAAAAATATTGAATTGTATGGTCTGCTTTCTATTAGTAAAGAAGGCTTGAATTACATTGCAAAACCAACAAGTGTTCAAATTGCCTTAGATAAGGAATATGATGCCATAAGTGATGCTGATTTTGAGTCCATTCAGCTAGAGGCGGTATATGACAAAGAGCTTTATGCCAAACTAAAAGAACTTCAAAAAGAAGTAGCCAAAGATATGGGTCTTCCTCCCTATGTAATCTTCCAAGAAACTTCTTTGGAGGATATGGCATTTAAATTTCCTATCACCATGGATGAAATGGAAAACATTACTGGTGTAGGTAAAAATAAAGCTAAAAAGTTCGGTAAACCTTTCATTCAACTGATATCTAATTACGTAGATGAGAATAATATCGAAAGGCCTGACGATTTGGTATTAAAATCAGTAGTTAACAAGAGTGCTCGTAAAATTCATATCATTCAAAATATTGACAAAAAAGTTTCGATTGAAGATATTGCTAAAGGCCAAGGGTTGGATTATGAGGAGTTAATCGAAGAATTAGAAGCCATCGTATTTTCTGGAACACAAGTAGACTTACTCTATTATATCGATGAAATCATAGATGAAGAAGGGAGAGACGAAATTTATGATTACTTCAAATCGGATGATTCCGGAAGTATTGATGCTGCTGTAAACGAGTTTGATGGAGAATTCACACATGAAGAAATGAAGATATTTCAAATTCAATTCATGAGTGATGTTGCAAATTAAAAAAACAACTATAAATTTGCAGCCCAAAATGGCTGATGGTGTAACTGGCAACACGTCTGTTTTTGGTACAGAAGAGTCCAGGTTCGAGCCCTGGTCGGCCAACTAGATTATAAGAGAAATAAATTTATTTATTTCTCTTATAATAAACATAGTCTAAAGGAATATAGATTCCAATAGTTTATGATAACTGCCAAAAGCAGTGAAAGTAAAACAAAGAATATGCCCTCGTTTATAAATAAAGTAAAAATTTTTGCTGGATCTGGATCTCATTCCATTGCAGAAAAGATTGCCAAAGCTTATGGTCAAAACCTAGGTAGCGTTACCCTAAATAGCTTTAGTGACGGAGAATTCCAACCATGCATAGACGAAACTGTTCGTGGGTGTGATGTTTTTATCATTCAATCTACCATGCCTCCTGCAGATAACACGATGGAATTACTAATGCTTATTGATGCAGCTAAAAGAGCTTCGGCTCATAAAGTTGTTGCTGTAATCCCATATTTTGGACTAGCAAGGCAAGACAGAAAAGACAAACCAAGAGTCCCTATTAGTTCCAAAATGGTTGCAAATATTTTAACTGCAGCTGGAGCAGACCGAGTAATGACTATGGATTTACATGCACCACAAATTCAAGGTTTTTTCGATATCCCTGTTGATCATCTTGACTCAACAGTCATATTTATCCCATACATTAAAAGTTTGCCTGCTGAAAATTTATTACTTGCTGCACCTGATGTAGGTGCAACAAAACGTGTGCGTGAATTTGCGAAATTTCTGGGTGTAGAAATGGTTATTTGTGATAAAGCAAGAAAACGTGCCAATGAAATTGCATCGATGACAATTATTGGTGATGTTAAAGGTAAGGATGTTGTTTTGATAGATGATATTTGTGACACTGCAAATACCTTGTGTAAAGCAGCGGCACTTATTAAAGAAAAAGGAGCGAAATCCGTACGAGCAGTATGTACCCACCCAGTACTTAGTGGCAAAGCATATGAAAATTTAGAAAACTCCGTATTAGAAGAAATTGTACTTTGTGATACCATACCAATCAAAAATGGAAATTACAGTAAAATTAAAGTACTTAGCGTTGATAATCTTTTTGCAAACGCTATAAGAAGTGTCAGTGAATTTGGATCAATAAGTTCCTTATTTAACATCTCTGACTCATACCAAAAAGAATTAATTTAAAATAAGAATTTAATATTTAGTAAAATGAAAGTAATCGCATTAAAAGGTGATGTAAGAGACGGGTTAGGAAAATCCGCCACCAAAAAAGTGAGAAAAGAAGGGAAAGTACCCTGCGTAATTTATGGTAAAAATGAAAATGTGAATTTTTCTGTTTATCAAGCTGACTTTAAGCATTTAGTATATACTCCAAACACGTTCCTTGTTCAGGTTTCCGTTGGAAAAAATATAAAGCTTGCTAAAGTACAAGAAATGCAGTTTCACCCTGTATCAGAGGATATTATCCATGCTGATTTCTATGAAGTAGACGATAAAAGTCCACTATCTATATCTGTGCCTGTTAAAATTGTAGGAAATTCTCCTGGAGTTATTGCAGGTGGAAAATTACAGCTTAAAATTAAAAAGTTAAACGTATCAGGTTTAATAGCAGACCTTCCTGAGTTTATTGAAGTTGATATAAATGACCTTGAGATTGGAAAGAGTGTAAAAGTAAAAGATATTCAGGTTGATAAGCTTCAATTACTTGATTCTGAAAATAACTCCATTGTTTCATGTGTTGTAACACGTGCTGCTAGAAGTGCTGCCGATGGAGAGGGTGAAGGAGAAGAAAATCCATCAGAAGAAGGAGAAGCAACTGAAGAAAAAGCAGAAGAATAATAGTGAATCAATAATAATTCAAAGCCCTTTTTCTATGAAGAAGGGCTTTTTTTATACTCTTCACAAACTCTTTCTAGGCACGAATCCATGGATTCAAATTCAAAATTTAAAAAGTCTTTCACTTTTTGATTTGAAAACTGATTCTTTGAAATGCTTGCCTTTACTGTCTCTCTCGATAACATTCCATTGATTCCTAAAAATTCCATCAATGAAATAATAAAATATATCGTTTGATATATAAAACCTTTGACCTCTATAAACGGTTTCCTTTTTTTGAATTTAACTGCCATCGTTTTAGCAATACTTTCAAATGTTTTATTTTCTGATACGAGGATAAATCGCTCTCCATTTGCATTGGACAAACAAAGCTTTTCCATGACTTTAGCAACGTCTCTAACCCCTATAAATCCAGTAACTCCACGACTAAAAAAGTAAAACTGCTTAAATGCATTCTTAAAAAGCTGATTGGACCCTTTTTCCCAATCTCCATATCCAAGAACAATACCTGGATTTACCATCACTACAGACAGGCCTTCCTCTTTACCTCTAAGTATTTCACATTCCCCTAAATATTTGGAGAATCCATAAAAACTATGTGGTTGTTCTGAAGACCATAAATTATCCTCATTAATGATTTCGTTCTTATCATTTTTAGTCAAAGCAGCTATACTACTACTGTACAATAATTTTTTCACGTCAGAATCAATAGCAGCATTTACAACATTGGCCGTGTACCCTTGATTCACTCGAATCATTTTTTCACGATCTCTCTTCGAATAAGATATCAATCCTGCCAAATGAATAACGTAATCACAATCTTGAAAAATTTCTTGTAGACCTGTAACATCATACAACTCACATTCACACCAATCAAGTTGGTCATAAGTACTCGATGGAAGAGCATGATATGATTTAACTAATTCAAATTCATCAAACACTGATTTTGGTCTATGAATTGCCCTTACTTCATGACCCATTTTAAGTAAGTGATGTATAATGTGTACACCTAAAAAACCATTGGATCCAGTTACGGCAAAAATCATGAGATTCTTCGTTTAATTTTGTGAACCACGAATATATTGAATGCTTGAACATTACTTCAATAAAATAAATTTGGACATTACTTCATCATCTCACGAACTTGGATCGATAGTCGATGCTTACATTTCTGAATTTCCTAAGCTTAAGCAAGCTAAGATTGCATTAATTGGATACGGTGAAGACTGCAATGGTATTCGTAAACACCTTTACCAACTGAGTAAATTAAACCATACAGCAAACAGCATTGTTGATCTTGGCAATTTAAAGGCTCATGATGAGGAACACGAAAATCAATCAGCTTTATACCTCATCATTGAAGAATTAAGAAATTTAGATATTACTTCCGTATTTATTGGGAAAGAAATTAATCAAGGTTTCGAACTATATCGAGGTGTGAAAGGGTCGAAGAATCAAATGCAGATTTCCTGTATTTCATCAAAAATACCCGTTTCTGAAAATCAACTATTTAGTAAAATACATGTAGATAATCCTGAAAATATATGTAAAATAAATGCACTTGCATATCAAAATCACTTCGTATCTCCTGAAGAACTTGCAACAACAAAAAGTAAAAACCACAGCATTGTTAGATTAGGTAATCTCAAAAAAAACATAGAAGAATCTGAGCTATACTTGAGAAACTCTAATTTAGTTTTATTTGACATCAATGCCATTCAACATGCTGATGCTCCTGCTAAGGAAACTATTAGTCCAAGCGGATTAACAAGTGATGAAGCCTGCCAAATAGCAAAGTATGCAGGCATAAGTGATTACAATTCTTGTTTTGGCATTTTCGGTTATTTACCACGCCTAGACGAAAGAGAATTAACTGCTGCTCTTTGTGCTCAAATAATATGGTACTTTATTAGTGGGTTTAATAGTCGCATGGATGACAAGCCTGAATCGCATCAAGATTTTATAAAATATCGATGCGACTTTAATTATAATAATACCCCAATAGTATTCATTAAAAGTAAACGAACATCTCGATGGTGGATGAAAATCGAGCATCCAGCAGAACCTAATAATATAAATCTTACATTAACCGTTCCCTGTTCATACGAAGATTATCAGATTGCTGCAGATGGTGAAACTCCCGAAAGATACCTAGATGCTCTTCAATCGTTGAAATAAAAAATTCTCGTTAACGTTTTTAACCTAATGCACAAAATGATTAAATCAAAACTTGTAATAATTTTAATCCTTTCCCTTGTCATTATTTCTTGCTCCTCTAGAAAAAATGTAGTAAAAAAAACAAGACTAGAGTAGAAATGGGCTGGATGTGAAATCTTGTTAATTTGCATTGAAGTGGCTTTTTTTCTAGTATTTCCAAACAAAACACCTCCTTTTATTGTATTATATTTAGCATAATTAGCTATATAGATGATTAACACGTTGAGTATTAGGGATTTAGAGAATATTAGCGGTATTAAAGCCCATACTATTCGAACCTGGGAGAAAAGATATTCTATTTTCGATCCCAAAAGAACTCCAACTAATATTAGGTATTACGATCACGATGACTTGAAAAAATTACTAAATCTTGTTTCTGTTCTCGACCACGGCATGAAGATAAGTAAAGCTAGTGCGTTGTCTGCTGAAGATCTTAATAACAAAATTGAAGAGTTACAAAAACAAAATATTGACACAGCTAAAGCATCACTCATTAATGACTTAATCATAGCTACATTAAAATGTGATAATAAGCTTTTTGAATCTGTATACCAGAAAAGTATTGATGAATTTGGTACAGAAGAAACCATTGAAACTATAATAAGCCCACTTTTAGTCAAAATTGGATTGATGTGGACTATTAACAAATTGAATCCGTCTCATGAACACTTTACAAGCCAGCTCGTTAGACAAAAACTTTTTTCGGCAATAAACAGCTTACCGTTTGTTCATTCAGAAAACAGATTTGTACTTTTCTTGCCTGAAACTGAGTTTCACGAAATTGGTCTTCTCTACTCTTATTATATTTTAAGAAAAGAAAATTGTGAGTGTATTTACTTAGGAGCTAACGTTCCAATTGCTGATGTCGAAGAATGCAGCATCAACACAAAAGCAAAAAATATTGTTTGTGCTTTTACAATATTTCGATCAAAGAAGAGAATTGATGCATATCTAGATAATATGATTAAAATGTTCAAAGACCACAAAATTCTCGTTCACGGCCTACCCGATTCATACAAAACGACCTATCAACATTCAAATATTCATTTCATTTCTACCATCGATGATTTAAAGAATCATTGTTAAATAGCTATTTTTACATTTAACAATCATGGGAGGTCAGTTGAAAATTGCGATTATAGGTTCAGGGTTTTCAGCTCTATCAAATGCATGCTACTTAGCTAAACAAGGATATGAAGTTGAAGTTTTTGAAAAAAATAGTTCGCTTGGCGGAAGAGCTAGAATAAAACAAATCAATGGATTTACCTTTGATATGGGTCCAAGTTGGTATTGGATGCCTGATGTATTTGAAAACTTTTTTAATGACTTCGGTACTTCAGTAAAAGACTTTTATGACTTAAAACGATTAGACCCAAGCTATCGAGTATTTTGGAAAGACCAACCTGATGATATCCCAGCAAAAATTGAAGATTTAACCGCATATTTTGAAAAATACGAGAAAGGATCTGGAGAAAAATTAAGAGAATTTTTGGATGAAGCTAAAATAAAATATGAAGTTGGCATGGGAGATTTTGTAACTAAACCCTCTTTATCGGTCACTGAATTTATAAGCCTAGACACAGCTATCAAAGCAACTAGTCTAGATTTGTTTAGATCGATAAGCAAGCACATAAGGCATTATTTCAAACATCCCAAATTAATTGAACTTCTTGAGTTTCCTGTACTTTTTCTTGGTGCAAAACCCAAAAATACACCCGCTTTATACAGCTTAATGAATTATGCTGACATGGCTTTAGGGACATGGTATCCGCTTGGCGGAATGAACAAAATAGTACAAGCAATGGTGTCAGTTGCGGAAAGGTTAGGTGTGAAATTTCATACCAACGCTAATGTGACCGAAATTGTTACGTCAAATAATCGATGTACTGGCCTAAAAGTAAATCAAAAAATACATTCGGCAGACATTGTAGTCAGTGGTGCTGATTACCACCACACAGAACAAAAATTACTTGCCAAACCTTTTAGAATGTATTCCGAAACCTATTGGGAAAAACGCACAATGGCTCCAAGTAGTTTACTGTATTATGTGGGATTAAATAAAAAGTTAGATGGCATAAAGCACCATAATCTATTTTTTGATGAAGATTTCAGTTCCCATGCTGAAGAAATCTACGACACCCACAAATGGCCAAAAAAACCGCTATTTTATATTTGTTGTCCAAGTAAAACTGACAAAAGCGTAGCCCCTGAGGGTAAAGAAAATGTATTTTTTTTAGTTCCTGTTTCAACTGAATTAAAGGATAACGAGACTGTTAAAGATGCTTATTTTAAGCAAATATGTGATCGCCTAGAAAAACATACGGGCACAGATATCAGACCAAACATTGAAATTAAAGAAAGTTTTGCTCACGCAGATTTTATTAGTGAATACAACTCATTCAAAGGAAATGCATACGGATTAGCCAACACTTTAAGGCAAACAGCCTTCCTAAAACCAAAGTGTAAAAACAATAAACTCGAAAATCTTTATTATATTGGTCAGCTAACAGTACCTGGACCTGGAGTTCCACCTGCTATTGTCTCCGGAAAAATCGTAGCTAACCTAATTCATTTAAACCACTAAATTATGAAAGAATTATTCGATAAAATATCCTTAAACGCTAGTAAACATGTAACGAACGAATATAGCACATCCTTTTCTTTGGGTATCAAAATGTTACATCAATCTATTCGCGAACCTATATATGCCATATATGGTTTTGTTAGACTAGCTGACGAAATTGTAGATTCATTTCATGAATTTAACAAAAAAAAACTTTTGGATGATTTTAAAAGTCAAACTTTTCAGGCTATCGATATAAAAATAAGTCTAAACCCAATACTTAATAGTTTCCAACATGCAGTAAATTATTACCAAATTGACAAATGGCTTATTGATGCTTTTTTTGATAGTATGGAGATGGACCTAGAAGACCAAAAATATGATCAAGAAACGTTCGACAAGTATATTCTTGGAAGTGCTCAAGTTGTAGGGCTAATGTGTCTGAAGATTTTTTGTAAAGGAGATGCTACACAATACGAAAGCTTAAAACCAGGTGCGATGAGTCTTGGTTCCGCTTTTCAAAAAGTTAACTTTTTAAGAGATTTAAAAGCTGACAAAGACAACCTAGGAAGAATCTATTTCCCTGGAATGAACAATCATGAATGGACTCCTGAACTAAAAGAAAAAATACAAGCAGACATTAAGCAGGACTTCGTCCACGCGTTAGAGGCTATTAATCGACTACCGTCAAACTCAAAATATGGTGTATACACAGCATATCGTTATTATTTCAAACTATTCAAGAAATTAGAAAACGCCAGTTTTGAAGAACTTCTAACTAATAGATTAAGAGTACCTAATTATACTAAGATTAGATTATTATTTACATCTAAAGTTCGGTTGTCACTTGGTTCATATTTCTTATGAATTATTTAAGCTATTTTCTTATTTCATTCGGAACATTTGCTCTAATGGAGTTTGTTGCCTGGTTTACTCATAAGTACATCATGCACGGATTTCTTTGGGCTCTTCACAAAGACCATCATCAGGTTAATCCAGGTTTCTTTGAAAAAAATGATGCCTTCTTTCTGATATTTGCAATACCAAGTGCTAGTTGTTTCATTATAGGAAGTAGCCTCGAAGACTACTTTTATTTATTTTTTGTTGGTGTAGGGATAGCACTTTACGGCATTGCATATTTTCTGATTCATGATGTTTTTATTCACCAGCGATTTCGTTTATTCAAACGCACCAACCATCGGTATCTTAAGGCAATCAGAAAAGCACATAAGGTGCATCACAAACATTTAGAAAAGGAATTGGGAGAGTGCTTTGGAATGCTAATTGTTCCGTTCAAATTTCTTAAAAATGCCAAGTAATGGGCAAGCTATATCTTTGGATTAATATTTTAGCTATTGCATTTCCTTTGGTCTTAAGTTTCAATAAACTTGGACATTTTTATAAGCGATGGAAAATCCTGTTCCAATCAATTGCTATCATGTGGCTTTTTGTGGTGTCATGGGATGTTTGGTTTACATCAATTGGTGTGTGGGGTTTCAACTCGAAGTACTTAATTGGTATTGATTTTCTTCACCTACCCATTGAAGAATGGCTTTTCTTTCTGTGCATTCCTTATTCATTCATGTTTTTATATGATCAGCTCGTCATACTAAATACTCCAAATTATTTTAAAAATATTGAGCGTTTCTTAGACTTCACTTTCATTACTATTGCTTTGTGTTTTTTAATTGTTGGTATTCCTAAATTATATACCACAGTTGTTTCTGTACTCGTCATACTTTTTACATTATTGATTAATATAACCAACCCACAAAACAAAGGCCTGTTTTATATGAGTTACCTTATCATTTTAATTCCATTTGTAATAATAAATGGGGTATTGACAGGAAGTATAATTGTTGAGCCCATTGTATGGTATAATAATACTGAAAATCTTGGTACTCGATTTTTGACTATACCTTTAGAGGACTTTTTGTATTATTTTTTAATGTTTGAAATATGCTATTTAGCATATGAACAAATAAAAAAGGCTACCCAAAAGGATAGCCTTTAATTAATGTTTTATTACATTATCCAAGATAAGATTTGAGAATCTTACTCTTGCTAGATTTTCTCAATCTTCGCAATGCTTTTTCTTTGATTTGACGAACTCTCTCTCTGGTTAAACCCACCTTGTCAGAAATATCTTCTAATGTATGAGCAGGACCTCCATCTAATCCGTAATAATATTTTAATACATCTCTTTCTTTTTCCGACAAAGTAGAAATCACTCGATTAATTTCTTTTCTCAAAGATTCATCCATCAATGGTTGATCCGGATTTGGCTCATCATTGTTGTCTAAGACACCAAGTAAGCTATTATCCTCTCCTTCAATCAAAGGAGCATCGATTGACAAATGTCTACCACTAGATTTAAAAGCATTTTCAACCTCAGTAATACTAATTTCTAGCTCTTTAGCAATTTCTTCTGGAGTAGGCTCACGTTCTTGCAATTGCTCTAAACGAGCTGCAGCTGCACTAATTCTTCCAATACTTCCAACTTTATTAAGTGGTAAACGTACAATTCTTGACTGATCAGCAAGTGCCTGTAGAATAGATTGTCTAATCCACCAAACAGCGTATGAAATAAATTTAAAACCACGAGTTTCATCAAATCGTTTGGCTGCCTTAATTAATCCAAGATTACCTTCATTGATTAAATCTCCTAATGTTAACCCCTGATTTTGGTATTGTTTAGAAACAGATACTACAAATCGGAGGTTGGCATTCACTAATTTTTCAAGAGCCGCTTGATCACCTTCTCTAATTCTTCGTGCAAGCTCAACTTCCTCCTGGGCATCAATCATTGCTACCTTACTAATTTCATTGAGATATTTGTCAAGTGACTTATTTTCTCTATTAGTAAACTGTTTTGATATTTTTAACTGTCTCATGTATTATTTGAAGTATTTATCCTTATACAGAATATTTGATCTGCAAATTTAACCATATCATTATATTAACAACTACTATTTTAAATGACTTTGCAGTGCATATACACTATCAAAAATTATGCCTAAAACTAAATTTTGCTTGGATTTAGCACATTATACCTGCAAATTAATTGGTGCAGTTATGTAAACAAGAAACCATACATTTGCCTATAATATGAGTGAAAAACCAGTTATAGGTATAACCATTGGAGATTTCAACGGAATTGGTCCAGAGCTAATTTTAAAAACGTTTTCCAACGATTTAATTTTTAATTATTGTACCCCTGTGATTTATGCGAACACTTATATTTTTAAGTATTATGCCGATTTATTAGACTGCTCACCTCTTAATTTCAATATTGTTAAGAAAAATTCAGACTTAAAACTAAACCAGTTGAATTTAAGATCATGTAGCAAAGATCGAATCGAAATAACCCCTGGTGTTGCCAGTACTCAGGCTGGAAAATTTGCATTAGACGCTCTTCAACTAGCTGTTTCTGACGTGAAAGATGGTCTTATCTCTGACATCTTAACTTGTCCGATTGATAAAAAATCTACTGCGGATGCAGGACTTTCTTTCAATGGTCACACCCAATATTTTGCTAATGTATTCGAATCTGATGTACAAATGATTTTAATGAATGATGAGTTAAGGGTATCCATGGTTACAGGTCATACACCGCTAAATGAAGTAACTCAAAAAATCACAAAAGACAGTGTGCTTGAACATATTCGTCTAATCAACGAAAACTTAAAAGCAGATTTTGCTATCATTAAGCCCAAAATAGCCGTAATGGGTATCAATCCTCATGGGGGAGATAATGGTCTAATGGGTCGTGAAGAGCTTGATATTATTACTCCTGCAATAAAGGAAGCTCAAAAAGAAAACATAATGGCTATTGGGCCATATGCTCCTGATGGTTTCTTTGGCTCACACAATTCTACAAACTTTGATGCCATTGTTGGCATGTATCATGACCAGGTATTGATTCCCTTCAAACAAATTGCATTTACTGATGGTATCAATTACACTGCTGGTCTACCAATTATAAGAACATCTCCAGATCATGGAACAGCATATGATATAGCAGGAAAAGGAGTCGCAGATACTTCTTCATTCATAAACGCCCTTTACCTCATCAATAAAGTTCGCCGAAATCGAATTAACTATTACGATAACTCAAAAGAACCCCTAGCGTATAAAACTCACCGAAGAGAAAAATTCAGCATTGGTGTTCCTGATTTAAGATAAGTGTCTGTAATTAATTAGTTTTAACGTTAAAATACTTACCTTTGCCAACTTTTGGAAATGAAGTTATCTGAATTTGATATTGATTTTAACAAATTTAAAAACGAAAAAGACTCCTTCAGTTTCAAATTAAATGATGCGTTCTTTGAGTTAAAGGAAAATAGTTTATATCAACACGGAGATTTCAATGTTGACATTCAATGTGAAAAATTTGAGGACACAATAGTCCTAGATTATACATTTAAAGGAAATATAAAATCTCACTGTGAACGATGTTTAAAAAACATTAATATTCATATTAATACATCTAGACAAGATATATTGAAGTTAACATTAAATAATGATCTCTTAAACGAGGAAAATTATTTATCTGTCAACCACCCTGTCTATTCTGTCTATGATTCTATTTATGAGCAGATTTGTTTAGACATGCCCACACGTCTGATATGCGAAAATTCCGAAATTCAAAAGAAATGCACCATTGAGCATCTTGATACCAATCCAATAGATAAACCGGTAGATGATAGATGGGCAGAGTTAAAAAAATTAATTAAAAAATAAAATGGCACATCCTAAACGAAAAATTTCCAAAACTAGGAGAGACAAAAGAAGAACCCATTACAAGTTAGGCAACAGACAACTTCACAGAGACCCTTCTACTGGAGAAATTCATCTATATCACAGATTGAATTTAGAAACCGGTATGTATCGTGGAGTACAAGTTATCGAACCTAACGCAGAATAATCTAGTATGAATGTTGGCATCGATGCCATGGGAGGTGATTTTGCCCCGAAGGAATGCATCAACGCAGTAGTAAAAGAAGCGAGTGCTGAAAATTGCGATTCGCACTTTTTCGTTTTTGGTGAACCAGAAGCTCTAAAAGAGTATACTAAAGATTTAAATCACCCAAACATTACTGTTGTTCCTTCTGGTGAAAGCATCACTATGGGCGAACACGCCATTAAGGCTGTATCAACCAAAAAAGACTCTAGCATCAATGTTGGGATGCACTTCTTGGCAAAAGGAAAAATTGATACATTCTTAGGTGCTGGTAACACTGGTGCTATGATGGTGTCTGCTCTTTATAATGTTAAAGGGATCCCTGGTATTGATCGTCCAGCCTTATCATCTGTATTACCCCAACAAAGTGGTGTTACTGGTGTATTAGTTGATGTAGGAGCAAATAGTGACGTAAAGCCTGAAACATTAGCAAAATTTGCCATACTTGGCACAGAATATGCAAAGGCAGTATATGGTATTGACAATCCAAGAGTTGGTCTAGTAAATATCGGTGAAGAAGAAGAAAAAGGAAACAATATTACAAAGTCAGCATTTCCTATTCTTAAGAGTCAAAAAGGTATCAACTTTATAGGTAACGTTGAAGGAAGACATCTATTCAACGATAAAGTTGACGTTGCGGTATGTGACGGTTTTACTGGAAATGTCATTGTAAAAACATGTGAGGGTTTTTTCTACAACTTACTTAAAAGAGGAGTTGAAGACGACTTTCTATCAAAATTTAATTTCCAAAATTATGGAGGAACTCCAATTTTGGGAATCAAAAAATCTGTGATAGTTGGTCATGGCATCTCTAATTCTAAAACATTTTCTAATATGATAAAACTTGCAAAAAATGTAGTAGAATCAGAATTAATTTCTAAAATTGAACTTTCAATTTCTGAAACTACAACGAATTGAAGCCAAAAACAAACCAATGAGAGCAGCTATAACAGCAGTAGGTGGCTACGTCCCCGAAAAAATTCTGACTAATCAAGACCTCGAAAAAATGGTAGACACTTCCGACGAGTGGATACGAACTAGAACTGGAATCGTGGAAAGAAGAATTCTTGAAGAAGATAAAGCAACCAGTGATCTTTGTATCAAAGCCATTGAAAAATTATTAGATAAAAGAGGAATATCTGCCGAAGAAATTGATTTAGTAATCGTTGCCACAGTAACACCTGACCATGCATTTCCTTCTACTGCAAACATTGTTACACACAAGATAGGTGCTACAAAAGCCTGGGGTTTTGATATGAGTGCAGCTTGTTCAGGGTTCTTATATGCACTTGACACAGGCTCTAAGTTTATTGAGAGCGGGAAACATCAAAAAGTCATCGTTTGTGGAGCAGATAAAATGTCCTCCATTGTCAACTATAAAGACAGGAATACTTGTGTGATTTTTGGCGATGGCGGTGCTGCAGTTTTGCTAGAACCTAGCCAAGACGAAAATGGCATCATTGACAGTGTTTTAAAGTCAGACGGTGTTGGCATTGATTATCTTAATCTAAAAGCTGGAGGATCTAAACATCCATCCTCCCATGAGACAATTGATAATGATATGCACTATTTATATCAAGAGGGCAAGACTGTATTCAAGTTTGCTGTAACTAACATGGCTGAAGTTAGTCGTGAGATTATGGATAGAAATAACTTAACAGGCGACTCTGTAGACTATTTATGTGCTCATCAAGCAAATCTCCGAATAATTGACGCAACAGCCCGAAGAATGGAGTTAGATGAAAAAAAGGTGCTTATAAATATTTCCAAATATGGTAATACTACTGCAGGAACAATTCCTTTACTATTTTCAGATTTTGAATCAAAGTTCAAAAAAGGAGATAACATCGTTTTAGCTGCCTTTGGTGGAGGTTTTACTTGGGGAGCTATATATTTAAAGTGGTCATATAATTCATAACACATCAATTTATTATACTATTTTCGCTTAAGAATTTAAAGATATGGACTTAAAAGAAATTCAGACTTTAATCAAATTTATTTCATCATCAAAAGTTGATGAGGTTGCTATAGAGCAAAAAGATTTTAAAATTAGAATCAAACGAAATGCACAAACGGTAACAGCTACTGTTCCAAAACCTGTTGCAATTCAAGAAGTGCCTGTTGTTCAACAAGCAGTGGCTACCCCTGCAGTAAAAGATACTGTTGCCCCAGCTCCCGAGGATTCAAAAACAGAAGAAATTAAATCACCAATGATTGGTACATTTTACAGAAAGTCTTCTCCAGACAAACCTGTATTTGTGGAAGTAGGTGATGTGATTGAAAAAGGTCAGGTAATCTGTATTATCGAAGCCATGAAACTATTCAACGAAATAGAATCTGAGGTTAGCGGTAAAATCGTTAAAGTATTAGTAGATGACTCACAACCTGTTGAATACGGACAGCCATTGTTTATCATTGAACCTAAGTAAATTAACTCTTACTCTATGTTTAAAAAGATCCTAATTGCCAATAGAGGTGAAATCGCTTTACGTGTTATACGTACATGTAAAGAAATGGGAATTTCTACTGTAGCAGTATATTCTTCTGCAGATGAAGACAGCCTCCATGTTAAGTTTGCAGATGAGGCGGTATGTATCGGTCCTCCGTCTAGTACTCTTTCATACCTAAATATGCCAAACATTATAGCTGCTGCAGAAATAACAAATGCAGATGCTATTCATCCTGGCTATGGTTTCCTTTCTGAAAATGCAACTTTTTCTGAAATGTGTAGAGATCATGGAATCAAATTTATTGGTGCTAGTCCAGAGATGATTGAGGGAATGGGAGACAAATCAAATGCCAAAGCAACAATGATTGCAGCTGGTGTACCTTGTGTGCCTGGTTCTGACGGCCTTCTGAAGGATGTGAAAGAAGGAAAGAAAATAGCCAAAGAGATTGGATATCCTGTAATGCTGAAAGCTACAGCCGGCGGTGGTGGTAGAGGCATGCGTTTAATCTGGAAAGAGGAAGAATTTGATGATGCTTGGACAAGTGCACGTACCGAATCTAAAGCTGCGTTTGGAAATGATGGCATGTATCTTGAAAAATTCGTAGAAGAACCTCGCCACATTGAAATTCAAATAGCTGGAGATCAATATGGAAAAGTTTGCCACTTATCTGAACGAGATTGCTCTATTCAACGAAGACACCAAAAATTAATTGAAGAAGCCCCCTCTCCATTTGCAGATGAAGAACTTCGAACTAAGATGGGTGAGGCTGCCATAAAAGCAGGTGAAGCCATAAACTATGAAGGTGTTGGAACCGTAGAATTTTTGGTTGACAAATACAAGAAATTTTATTTCATGGAAATGAATGTTCGAATTCAAGTAGAACATCCAGTGACTGAAGAAATAATCAACTTTGACTTAATCAAAGAACAAATTAAAATCGCTGCAGGACATCCCATCAGTGGTCAAAATTATCTTCCTCAGAAGCACTCTATCGAGTGTAGAATAAATGCGGAAGATCCTTTTAATGACTATCGACCTAGCCCAGGCAGAATTGAAGTGCTTCACAAACCTGGTGGCCATGGTATTCGCGTAGACACACACATCTATGCTGGATATAGTATACCCCCTCACTATGATTCAATGGTTGCTAAACTAATTGTGTCTGCACAAACAAGGGAAGAATGTATCGTAAAAATGGAACGTGCACTTTCAGAATTTGTGGTTGAGGGAATTAAAACAACTATCCCACTTCATCTAAAACTTATGAGAGATCCAGATTTCAAGGCTGGGAATTTCACCACTAAGTTTATGGATACGTTTGATATTAACAAGTAAACTACTTTTTAAATAATTTTCATAATCTGAGGGAATCAAGTTATGCAGCTTCTGCTTCAACCGATTCAACCTCTGGAACCATTCTTTTAAGAAGGTTTTCTATACCAGCTTTGAGTGTTAATGTACTACTAGGACACCCACTGCATGAGCCTTTCATGGTGACAGTCACAACACCTGATTCAAAACTCTTGAAATCAATTGCTCCACCATCCATTTCAACAGCAGGTTTAACGTGATCTTCCAAAAGTTGTTTTATTTTAGTTACAACCTCTGATTCTTCCTCATCTGAAAGCTTATCCTTAACTACAACAATTGGTTTTTCAGTTTCTAAATACTCCTGAACAAACTTTTTAAGTTGCGGTATAATGTCAAACCAATCATAATCTTCCTTTTTTGTGATTGAAACAAAATTATTCATTATAAAAACGCCCTTAATAAAATCGTATCGAAATAGTTCCTCCGCCATAGGGCAGGTTTCTAAGTTTTCTTTAACTCTGAAATCAATACTGTCATTAGGAAGAATCATGCGATTTGCCACAAATTTCATTGATTCAGGATTTGGTGTTTTCTCTGAATATACGGTTATTACGTTTGCTAATTCCATTTTTAATCTAAACGATGCAAAGTTATCATTTGTTTTCTAAGACTACCTAAAATCAAATTAGTAAAAATTAATTATGCTTATCGAAGGAACACCAAATGCATTGATCATCTTCACACCCTTGGTTAAACTCCAAATTTTGAATACGTTGATAGGTTTCTTTAATTTGTCTTCTTACAAAAAGGTATTCTTCGTTTGTAAAATATACTTTGTGCTTTTTATACTCACCATCCACCGGCTCTATGAAATCAATTTCTCCAGATGTTACTTCTAATGAACGAGACTTGTTGCTCTCCAATAGAGCTTTATAAAATAAAATCTGCCTCCAATAATCACCACCATATCTCTTCTCAAAATTTGATTCTTTGGGATTATCTGTTAATTCAGTAGGCGGACTAACTTTCGATTTACCATATTTGTATTGCCCTGTTTTGAAATCTACTACATGTACTTTACCTTCACTTATTGTCAATTTATCTATTTGTCCTCGAATAGGAATACCGTCTATTTCACAATTATTCAAAAATACCTCTGTTTCAACATTTTTTTCATTTAAAATATGAGACGAATAATTTTGATAATACTTCGTTAATATCTCTTTGCCGTAATAAAGCCTTCTTTCGAAATTTGAATTTGTAAATGACTCCTTGTTGTTGTTCATCTCATCGGTATATTCCTTTGTCAATATTTCAATAGCATCGGATTCAAATTTTATGTCCGCTCTCTCTTGGTATAATTTATCAATGGCAGAATGAATAGCTGAACCAAATGTCATACTATCATTTTTAGATGATGGAACACGAATAATATTTTGATAAAAAAAAGATACTGGACATTTTAAATAACTATTGAGGTTAGTTGCACTAAGTCTAAAATTTTCTACTTCTTTTTTAACAAAATCCTGCTCGAAAAGCTTTAAAATTTTTGATTCATTGGGTTTCAACATATAATCAAAAAAGTGCAATAAATCCTCTTCTGGTGCATGAGATTTTATGAGCTCACATACATTACTTTCTAACACCTCCTCAACAAAAAGACTTCTCATTAATGACTTTTCACTATCGTTCTTCAATGAAAAACTAATTTCTAAATGTTTTCTTGCTCTTGTGAGAGCAACGTAAAACAATCTTCTTGACTCCTCTTTTAAGGCTTCTTTGGGCTCACCAGGTAATAAAATATTTAATCTGAATGGTAATGAGTTTTTATCCTTTTCCCAATTGTTTTCTGTACAACCTATAACAAAAACATAGTCAAATTGTAACCCTTTAGATCCATGCACAGTCATTAAATTAACGCCATTTACCCCATGAACTACTTTATTTAACTTTAAACCAAGTTTGTTCTTTTTTAGTAATTCAATTTTATCTAAAAACCCTTCTAGTTTAAGGTAAGGATTTCTTCCCGTTTCCTCTTTCAAAAAATTGTAATATGTTTTTAGGCATTGAATTTTAAATGTTGCGTCCTGACTGTTGAGAGCTCGAGAGACAAAACCCATTTTAGACATGAATTTTTCAATAAAATCCTGAAGGGTCACGTTATGAATCTCTTTCAGCCAATAATCAATATCTGATAGAAATGCTCTAAGTTCAGCTTGACTTTCTCTCGGCATATCAAATCCCGAAAGCCTAGTGTGCAAAAATTCTCTCCAACCAATTTTTTTCTCTTGGCTTATCGCATTACTAATTAATCCTATATCTATTGAGCTGACATTTTTGAAATTATGTGCATGCAATAACTCAAAAAGTAGATGTTGACCGCTATCTAATTTTTTTGTTTCGAGATTAACATATTCTAAAAAAGAATTTAGTTGGTTAACTATTGGGATTTGAAGAACATCCTGAGTTTTTGCAACATTATAACTAATGCCCTCGCTTTCTAAAAATTTAATTAATTCATCGCTTTGTTTGTGTTTGCGATACATAATACTGACATCAGATAAAGAAACTCCTTGAGTTTTGAGCTCTTTGAGTTTTGATGTGATATTAACTATTTCCTGAAATGTATTAGGGTATTCTGTAACATAAATCGCTGGATTAATTTCAGCTACATCTTGATTAGCTGCAATAATTTCCTTGTTCAAACCTGGAACTTTACCAACTAATCTTTCTTTATTGTTTTTTATCAAATAATTACTCGCATCAAGTATATGTTGACTTGATCGATAGTTCTGGTCTAAAACTACGAGCTTTATGTCAGATTTATATTTGGAATAAAACTCATAAATATTCTCAACATTCGCTCCTTGAAACTTATAAATTGATTGGTCATCATCTCCAACAACAAAAACATTGGGATTGTCCCAATAACTAATGAGTTTGTACAACAGTTCATTCTGAACCCCATTGGTATCTTGATACTCATCAACTAAAAAATAATGAAAAGACTCCTGATATTTTAACAACAATTCGTCATTAGAATCAAAAGCTTTCAATACCCATGATAACATATCATTAAAATCATAACGATTTCTTTCTTTCAGTTTTAACTCGTAAACAGTTAAAAGCTTTGATGCCTCACATAATTTATCGAGTCCTTTAGAAAAAGAATCAAATTTCTTATGATTCAAATCGCCCGGTTGATTATTGCCGTATTTTTTTTTGTAATAATAAGAATCATCCAACAAAGCTTCTTTCTTAGCTTCTTGGATTTTTGTTTCAATTTCCTCAGGTGGTAAATTATCCTTCTTGAGGAGACTAAAAAGACTTTTTAGGTTTTGTAGATCGTAGTATACATCGCCTACATATCTTTTTAAAAGACTATTCGGTGGTAACTGGTCAATAATTTCTCTCAAAACCTCAATAGTCTCTAAGTCAGAAATTGGATCCAAATGTTGTATTCCGAAAACATCCTTGTTTTCTTGAATAATCATATTGCAAAACCCATGATAAGTATAAATACCCACCTTGTAAGATTCAGAGCCAATCATAGAATTTAAGCGATTTCTCAACTCTGAAGTGGCGGCTTCTGTGAATGTTAGGCACAAGATGTTTTCAGCATGAGTATCCGTGTTTTTTAAAATACTAGCTATACGAGCACCTAAAACTTGAGTTTTGCCTGTACCTGGCCCAGCAACTACCATTACTGATCCATCAATTGAGTCAACAGCAATCATCTGATTATCATTTAAACCCTCATATACTTTTATATAATCCATAAGTTGCACCGAATTTAAAGCGTTTTTTTCAATGTAAAATTCTTTTTTGAATTAAATGAATTTATAATCTGATACAAATCAATTGGTATTATTTAAAATAAACCATCAGGTGGCTAACCCGAAACTTTGTAGGTATTACGCTTGAAAATTAATTCAATTTTTTTTGCAACTATTCCAAAAAAGCGTGTCTAATTTTATATATTTGAAATTCAAATTATTTTATTGAACGTAACAAACTAATTATTATGGTAAAAACAAATACTCAATTCAAGGCTATTAAAAGCCTAATCAGTAAAGGTTTAACAATCTTAACTTTATTACTGGTAACCTTTGGAGCTGAAGCTCAAACTTATTCAAATCCAACTCATTATTATGGTTGTACCTATAGTCGTTATGGAAGAAATTACACCCGGTATTCTGCAATAACAACTGTTGTGATTACTGATGAGGCGGGCAATGTTGTTTACTCAAAGGCAAATGATAATTGTAATAAAAATGTAATTGGTGGTCATTTCACCGTAATTGAGCCAACTACAGCATTTGATCTCAGTGCAGGCAGTAAATACACGCTAACTGTTGGTGCGTACAATCCTAATAATAATACGAGATACACTACTGAAGTAGGTGCTTGGATTGACTTTAATTCAGATAAAGATTTTTCCGATGATGGTGAATTTATTTCACCATTAGGTTGGATGGTTAACCATAATTCAACTAGAAGTTTTACATTTACTGTTCCTTGTGGATCTAAAACGAATACAACTAGACTTAGATTAAGGTCAGACTATATGTATGGTAGAATATATAGTTCTGCTGACCATAGCAAACAATTATATTATGGAGAAACAGAAGATTATACATTTGATTATGTGTCTCCAACAACGACGTCAAGTAATTTTATAATGCCTGATTCTGCCTATGTTGGAACGCCTGTAAACTTTACAAATACGAATCAATCAGGATATGTTTCTCACAATTGGACAATAGATACTTTTAAATACAATTCGACAAATACAACTCATGTATTTAAAGTTGGAGGTAAATTTAACGCTAAATTAGTGAGCGAAAATTGTAATGGCATTGATTCTACGACAAAATCAATTAAAATAATAACTCCAACAGCACCTCCAGCATCTGATTTTATTGCAGACAAGAGTGTGTACGAGATTTTTGAGACCATACATTTAACCGATTTAAGTACTAATGGTCCAACCTATTGGAATTGGATGCTTGTTAATACAGCCACTTCAGATACCATTGATGGAGACGATATACTTGCACTTCGCGGAAATGATCCTTATGTTAACAAAAATCCTGATGTGTTTACTGGTAACTTCTTCGGAGCAGTTCCTATTGGTAAATATGATGTCTATCTTACAGCCTCTAACATCGTTGGAGCAGGAAGCGAAGGAAAAAAAGTAGATTACATTACTGTTCAACGTTCAAGCTACGACATGGGAGCAGGAACAGCATTGCCAGCTAACGTAATCAATGTATCTGCAGGAACTATTTATGATGACGGAGGTCTTACAGGAAATTATGGTAATAGCAAAACAACTGAAGCACTAATTGCCCCATGTGGAGCAAAGAGTGTAACACTTGACTTTACCTCATTCAACTTAAGAGCTAACGCAACCTTGAAGATTTATGATGGAGTGAACGCCTTGGGTACACCTTTACATACAGGAAATGGATTTACTGCGGGTAATGAGCCTAGTGGTTCTATTACTGCAAGCACAGGAGCAATGTACATGCTTTGGGCTTCTTCAACAGGTACTACAGCAGCTGGATTTGCTGCCAACTGGACAAGCGTAGCAGGAACAACAGCAGCACCAATAGCATCATACACCTATCCATCAACTACGCTGTATAATGCAGTAACGGCAGATTTTGTAAATACTTCAGCAAATGCAGAAGGAAGCACAAAATTTGAGTGGACATTAACTGGTCCTGTGAACACCACTGCAACTACGCGAGATTTCTCCACAACATTCTTAACCAATGGAGTTTATACGTTAGATCTTAAAGTAATTGCATGTGACGGGAGAACAAGCTCACAAAGAGAAACTTTCACGGTAGTTTCACCAAACACACCAACGAACTTAGACTTTGTAGCAAACACACAACGACCATCATTGGGCGGAGATGTGACTTTCACAGCTACAAGCGATAAGGCAAATAACTGGGAGTGGACATTCTTCCCTAACGACGG
>JAQWZS010000084.1 GCA_029253325.1 Bacteroidia bacterium | reverse complement strand
ATTGTTAATGTTTTGGCTAGTTCAAAAGATGCATCGCAAATTGCTATAGGTAATATCCTTGGATCTAATATTGCTAATATTCTACTTATTTTAGGCGTTGCTGCCTTTATATACCCTATCAAGATTAAAGAAAGTACAGTCTTTTCTGAAATACCATATTCTATCATCGCTTTATTGCTCGTTGCTTTTGTTGCAAATTCCAACCTTTTTGGCTCACATAACAATTCTATTAATCAAATCGACGGAATAATCCTAATGGCCTTCTTTGGGCTTTTTGTAGCATATATTATACGTCTCGCAAAAAACGGAAGTACTGACATGATTGAGGACATACCTGACGAAAAAATAACTGCTGGAAAATCCTTTTTAATGGTTTTACTTGGAATGATTGGGTTATTTTTTGGTGGGCAATGGGTAGTTAATGGAGCAATCGCTGCTGCAGAACATTTTGGTCTTAGTGAGGCATTTATTGGGTTAACTGTGGTGGCCATTGGAACGTCATTACCCGAACTTGTAACTTCAGCTGTTGCGGCCTATAGAAAAAACACAGATATCGCAATGGCAAATATTATTGGATCTAACATCTTTAACTTATTGTGGGTTTTAGGAATTAGTGCTATAATAAAGCCTATGGGTTTTGATTCAAGCCTCAACGCTGACATACTGATACTGCTTGCTGCAAGCTGTTTAATATTATTTAGTCTTGTTACTGGAAAAGTTAAAAACCAAATTGGTAAACCAACGGGTACACTTTTTATACTTTTATATCTAACCTATGTTGTCTTTCTGATCTACAGGGGCTAAATGTCACAAGTCCATAACTACTTTAAAAACTGTTTCACCTACGGCTTTTAACGATTCTCGATTAATCGATTCCATATTGTCTTTGTGAGTGTGCCAAAATTCTCCAAAACCTGTATTTTGGCGAATTTCATAATGAATGATATCCAAAGTAGGGATTCCAATGATTTGATTGATAAATAAATGATCGTCCACCAGTTGTCCTCCTTGATAGTTAACAAAGTTTTGTCCATGACCCAGTTTTTGAGCTGTATTCCAAACTTTTTTTACATACGGTTGAGCGTACAGCCATGAATTACCCTCTATTGCAAAAACAGCATCTTTAGGTCCAACCATGTCTAAGAGTATTCCAAATCGAGCAACATATTTTTTTTTGTGAGGAGACCTTGACCAAAATTGAGATCCTAAACACCATGTGTTAGGTGCTCCTTGTGAATCGCCCATATCCTCTGCGTCAAAAAATATAATATCAACCCCAGCATCTGGTCTTTGTAGCTGTAACTGACGAGCTATTTCTATGAGCACCCCCACACCACTTGCTCCGTCATTTGCTCCGTCTGATGGTTGATTAGGTCGTTCCGAATCCTGATCAGCCATAGGTCTTGTATCCCAATGGGCACAAAGCAATATTCTTTTTTTCTGAGACAGGTTAAAGCTTCCTATAATGTTTTTAATGTCAATTTTTTGGTTTAAATGATTTTTTACCGAGCCGTACTGAGTAAAAGCTGTATCGCAAAATTCTGTTAATTTATCTTGTAAGTAAGTGGCTGTTGTACCATGGGCAATGCTACCAGGAACACGCGGACCAAAATCTACCTGCTCTTGAATATATCGGTAAGCACTATCCTGATTAAACTGAACGCTTACCTTTGGTTTGTATACTTTATTCGTTTTTGATTTATTGTCATTGCTTTCACAGCTCCAAAAAAACAACGCGATTAAAAAAGAAAGAGTAACAACAGATGTTAATTTTTTCATTTTAGTCAATTTTAAAACTGCTTCCGTCTTTTCCATCCATTATTTCTATACCCAAATCTTTTAACTGGTTTCTTATTTTGTCTGCGGTGTCCCAATCTTTATTTTGCTTTGCACTGTTTCGGATATCAAAGACAAGACTCATTATGCCATCTAAAATTTGATCATGATTGTTTTTTTCTGATACGAATCCCAGAATTTCAAAAACAAAAAGTTTAAAGGTTTTTTCAAGAGTTTCTAAATCCTCTTTTGAGATTTTTAATCGATTTGAATTAAGTTCATTAAACCATTTTACTGCCTCAAATAGGGTTGCTATCACTTGGGGTGTTGACAGATCGTCATTAAGCTGGGCGTATAATTTTTCACACCAATCATTTATATTAATTTCACTATTTGGCGAAGGAGATATTCCCTCTAAATTTTTCACACCACTCATCAAACGTTGAAAACCTTTTTCTGCGGCCTTAAGTGCTTCGTTACTAAAATCTAACGTACTTCTATAATGAGCCTGTAAAAGAAAAAATCTTAACGTCATTGGAGAATATGCTTGATCTAATAATCTGTGGTTCCCGCTAAATAATTCTTTTATAAGTATTCCGTTATCTAGGCTTTTTGCCATTTTCTGACCATTAACCGTAATCATGTTATTGTGAAGCCAATATTTGGCAGGATTAGTGTGGTTACACGCTTTGCTCTGGGCTATTTCGCTTTCATGATGAGGGAACAAAAGATCCATTCCGCCAGCATGTATATCAAATTCCTTGCCCAAATATTTTTCACTCATTGCACTACACTCGATGTGCCAACCAGGAAAACCTTTACTCCATGGGCTATTCCATTTCATAATGTGTTCAGGAGAAGCTTTTTTCCATAAAGCAAAATCGTTCGAGTTTTTCTTTTCACTTTGTCCTTCAAGGGATCTTCGGTTCTCTCCAGCTCCGGCAATTAGGTCTTCGATTTTTCGGCCACTTAATTCACCATAATCATGCGTTTCAGCATATTTAATCACATCAAAATACACTGAACCGTTTTTCTCATAGGCAAACCCATTATTCATAATTTCTTGAATCATTTCAATTTGCTCAATAATATGACCACTTGCTCTTGGCTCAATACTTGGAGGAATGATGTTTAGACTTTTCAAAGCATCGTGATACGAATTTGTATATCGCTGAACAACCTCCATGGGTTCTATGTTTTCTAGCTTAGCCTTTTTACCAATTTTATCCTCTCCTTCATCAGCATCGTTAAGCAGATGACCAACATCTGTAACATTACGAACATACCTTACCTGATAGTCCAAGTGATTGAGATATCGAAATAAAATGTCCATGGTTAAGGCACCTCTACCATGACCTAAGTGTGGGTCGCCATAAACTGTAGGGCCACACAAATACATGCCAACGAATGGAGGGTTCAGTGGCTCAAACTTCTCACTTTTATGTGTCAGTGTGTTATGCAAATGCAGGCTTGAAGGCATAGCACAAATATAGAAGGGTTAAGGTTATAAAGTGTATGTAGATAGATTTTACGAGATCTAAATAAATTTTACTTTTTCACGCCAATTTGATCTGTTACCTTTTGGTAACTTAAAATTCTCTTTTAACTCTCCAACATAAAACAAACCTAGAAATTTTTCATCCTTATTTAGGTTTAAGTAATTATCAAAGTCTTCATTCATTAAATATTGTGGTGTACTCCAGTATCCTCCATATCTATTAGTATTTGAAAGATAAAGCCACATGTTTTGGACGGCCATTGCTGTAGCTGCCATCTCTTCAAATTCTGGTACCTTCCCGCTTCTTTTGACTACAATTGCAACTATATGACTGACCAAGCTTTTATGTTTTTCAAACCTATCTAACTTGGTGTTGTTAAATTTCTGAGCTGAAATATTTTTCACATACAAGCTTTTGCACTGGTCTAATAACGAAACCATTGCTATTTTACCAAAGACTTTGAATCGCCAAGGCTCAGTTCTTAAATGAGTTGGAGCCCAATTAGCCAATTCAAGCATTTTTTCTATAGTAGATTTAGGTACAGGACTTCCCGAAAAACTAACCGGATAAACTGACCTTCTTAATTTTATTATCTCTTCTAAGTTGCTATAGATCATTTTTATACCCTTATTTATTAAACAAATTTAATATTTCGAAAACGGACCTATACATTTGTAATTATAAATTTATATAAAAATATGTCATTTGAATTACCACAATTACCATACGCATATGATGCACTTGAGCCTCATATAGATGCCAGAACAATGGAGATACACCACGGAAAACACCATGCTGGATATACCAATAAGTTGAATGCGGCCATTGCTGGCACTGATAATGAGGGAAAAAGTATAGAAGAGGTCCTTAAAAGTTTAGACATGAATAATGCTGCCGTAAGAAATAATGGTGGCGGTTTTTACAACCATTCTCTTTTTTGGAGCGTTATATCACCCAATGGTGGTGGTTTACCAACCGGTGAACTTGCCGGTGCTATTAATGAAGCCTTTGGAAGCTTCGAATCTTTCCAAGATCAATTTAGCAAAGCAGCAGCTACACAATTTGGTAGTGGTTGGGCTTGGTTATGTTCGACTAATGGTAAACTAGGCGTTTGCTCTTTAGCAAATCAAGACAACCCTTTAATGCCTTCTATTGGATGCGGAGGGGTTCCAATTCTTGGTATTGATGTTTGGGAGCATGCTTACTACCTAAACTATCAAAATAGACGACCCGATTATGTTTCTGCGTTTTTTAACGTAATCAATTGGGATGAAGTTGCCTCTAGATATGCTACATCCAAATAAAACTTTCTAAAGAGGCTTCCGCGTTGGAGGTCTCTTTTATACCTTTTTAATTCTTACTTCTTGATTCTTAAAATATTTCAGTGGTTATTATATCTCATCTCTCTGAGTTTTTTCGTTTGGTTTGTTTTCTTTAAACCCGCCAACTTTGAATTGCACGATCTTTACGATTCAGCAAAAACAAAATCCGAAAAAAATATTACTAGTATTGACACTTTAGCAATAGTCGACAAAAAAGAACCAGAAAAAAAGAAAATTGACTCAACTGTTCGTGTTTTAGAACAGCTGGAAAAAGAGGGAAATCCTACTAAAATTGAAAAAGAAGAAATTAGCACTAATAAACCTTACCTTGTTTTAGTTGGTAGTTTTGATAAACTAACAAATGCCCAAAAAATGCTCAAAAGAGTTGAGAGAAAAGGTCTTAATGGAATCATTAAAAAAATTGGTAGTCTTCATCGGGTAATCATTGCCTCATCATTGAGCGAACAAGACGCTATTGCTGTAAAAAATCAACACAAAAAAACATTTGGAGAAGTACCATATGTATTAAAGCAATAAACTACTAAAATTGAGTAGACAACGTAAATCTCAAGCCACTAAAGGCTGGCTCTAAACGACATATTCCTCCCGTACAATTAATGCCCTCAACTTGCTTAACATAAGCTGCTGTGAATGATGTTGTTTTAACATTGTATTTTACGAATACACCCGGATAATAAAGAACCTGATTTGCGAGCGTCGGGTTAACAATCCTTACAGGGTTAGTATTAATCATATTGCTAATTGCAATAGTATATTTAGGAGAGTTGTTCCACTCCAAAATTCCGTGATAAAAGCTTCCTAAGTCTTGTTCGGTATTGAGCATTTGTGACTCCAACCTTAAGCTATTCTTGCGATTTATTTTATAAGTAACCTCTCCGAAAGGGGTGAATGTTTTAACATTATCAATTTTTTTAGGATCTTTCCCCTCATAAATTGATTGATTATAAGTAACCATTTGAAGACCTAATTTTCCTTTCCACATTCGATTAAACTTATGTTCAACCTGAAAAAATTGCTCGTTAAAAAGTTGTAACCCGCTTAAATCTCTGATATCTGAATAATTCAACGATACGTTTGTGTTTTTATTTAATGAATAAATCAATTCCCCTTGATATGCTTGTTCGCCAACTGCTTGGGCTGGTGCTTGGTATCTAGCAAGCATTCTGTAACTGGCCTGTCTTGTCATGGAGGGCTGATAAGAAATGATTCCATTCAATAAATTTGAGTAAGGAGAAACTCTAAGTGGGAAATTCTCAATTCTACGATACTGGAAATTAACCCCGATTGCTTGTTTTTTATTAGAGCCGATTTTTCTTTTTGAATAGCTCATGCCGCCTATAATTAAAGAGCCATCGCTATTGTATAGATTGCCTAAATTATCTCTTATTGATTCCGAGGTCTTATAGTTGTATTCGCCATTAAACCCAAAGTCTTTGATGCTTGCATTAAAATAGCCATTAAGTGCATATACGTTATATTTTGGGAAAAAACGCTCTTCAAGTGGCAATCCGTTGATTTCTGTCACTAAAGAGCTCACAGTGTTTTCATCCAACGTTCTATTCACAGCTGAAGCTCCAATATTTAAAATGCTGCCGTCATTAAAACTGATTCCTTTCTCAGAATTTATTCCTTTAATTATTTGGGGAAACGTTTCAAAGCGATTGGATTGAGCTCCTTTTTGCTTTCCCGTAAAAGCTTTAATGTAAAAATTATTTCCAAAATCATACTTTGCCTTAACTCCTTCTATGGCATAGTCGATTCCAATCAGTCTGTTTTCAAAAGCTCTAAAAACAGCACCTGAACCAAATTGGTCGTAAAAAGACCCTGCTGTTAGTTCTAGGTTACCTATAC
>JAQWZS010000054.1 GCA_029253325.1 Bacteroidia bacterium | reverse complement strand
ACTGAACGAGGTGAAGGAGGATATGGACATACAGGAATTTAAAAAAAGAATAAACGAGTAATGAATATAATTATACCAATGGCTGGAATTGGAAAACGAATGAGGCCACATACCTTAACTGTACCAAAGCCATTATTACACGTAGCAGGGAAACCAATCGTACAAAGATTGGTAGAGGACATTGCTAAAGTGGTGAATGAACCATTGAACGAAATTGCTTTTATAGTTGGTCCTAGTGAACAATTTTTTGGAAAAGAAATTCAAGTCCATTTGTTAGATGTAGCAGCAAAACTTGGTGCAAAGGGTTCTATTAATGTCCAGCATGAGGCATTGGGAACGGCCCATGCAATATATCAAGCTAAACAAGCTTTGGAAGGCAATGTAATTGTTGCATTTGCTGACACATTGTTTAGAGCAGATTTTAAATTAGATGCCAATGTGGATGGAACAATTTGGGTAAAAGAAGTTGAAGATCCACGAGCATTTGGAGTTGTTCAGTTGGATGATGAAGGAACCATTGTTGACTTTGTAGAAAAACCTGATAACCCAGAATCTAATTTGGCAATTATCGGAATTTATTATTTCAAAGATGGGGCGTCAGTACTTCGTGAAATAGAATATTTGCTAGATAATGATATACGAGAAAAAGGAGAGTATCAATTAACCAATGTTTTAGACAGTCTTAAAAATCAAGGGTGCAAGTTTGTTCCAGGTAAAGTAGAAGAATGGTGGGATTGTGGAAACAAAAACGCTACTATAAATACCAATCAGCGAGTTTTAGCTAATATATCTGACGAACAATTGGTATCTGATAAAATTACAAATGAAGGCTCAGAGATAATTAAGCCTTGCTTTATAGGTGAAAATGTCAAGTTAATAAATGCAAAAGTTGGTCCATATGTGAGTATTGGAGATGGATCAGTGATTGAAAATAGCACAATAGAAAATACAATCGTATACAGTAATGCTCATATTCAAAATGCATCTATGAAGAACTCAATGATCGGTAATTTTGTAGAGTATGATGGGTCAGCAAAAGAGCTTAGTCTGAGCGATTATTCCACTCAAAAAGATTGAAAGCCCTAACCCAAATATTATTTGTTACGTTTTTGTTTGGGGTTGGATGTAAAACAGCAGATCAAACCCAGAATCTGCCCCAGTCTCTTAGTTATAATCAGCAAAAAGCATTTGATAAAGTATTTTTTGATGCATCAAAACAAAAGATACTAAATAATCGAGAAAAAGCATTAACGCTTTATTCAGAGGCCTTGAGACTTAATCCATCATGCCATGCATGTATGTATGAACTGTCAGTTTTAAACTACGAACAAAAAAATTATCTCTTAGCACTTGACTATTCCCAAAAAGCGGTGCTTAACAATACTGAGTACAATACGTGGTATTTTAACTTGGTAGCCAAATCATACACTAAACTTGGAATGTTTGCTCAGTCTGCTGCTGTTTTTTCAGACATGACCACCTTTGACCCTGATGAACGATCTAATTATCTTAGAGCTGCAGATGCCTATTCGAGGGTTAGATCTTATGATAAAGCAATATTAGTTCTTCAAAACATGCAAGATCATTTCGGGATAGAGCACGCTTCCTCAATGAAGCTTGAATCTGTTTTTTCTTCAATGGGCGAAATAGAGAAAGCTATTGAAGAACTGAGACGCATTTCAATAAAGTATCCCAAAAAAATAATTTACTTGGGTCGAATGTCTGATATTTACCTGCGGATCAAACAAGTAGATGAGGCAATAACTATTCTGAATGAAATAATAGAAATTGATTCAACTTCAGGTAAGGCAAATTTTGCATTGTATTTAATTTATCTAGGCAAAGACGATAGTCAATCATTCAAGTACCTAAAAAAATCACTAGAAAGCGATGACATCAATTTAGACACTAAGTTGCAAGCATTAAGCCCACTTCTTAAATCTGTAAAATCAGATAGTAGAAAGAAAAGTGATTTGAAGGAGTTGTCAGCTACGTTATTGAAAAGTTACCCTTCAAAATCAGAAGTATATTTTTTCTTAGCAGATATGCATATTGCATTGAAAGATTACAAGTTAGCTCGCATATACACCAGAAAAGCATTAGAGAGAGACTCAGTAAGTTATGCTATATGGAAGAAGATTATTTATTTAGACGAACGTTTATTTGATTATC
>JAQWZS010000047.1 GCA_029253325.1 Bacteroidia bacterium | reverse complement strand
CCTATTGTATGACCAAAATTAAGCCTCCTTCTAACCCCTAAATCTCTAAAATCTTCTTCAACCAGTTGAGTCTTAATACCTATTGAATCATAAATCAATTGAGGAAACAATTCATGTCTTTCTTTCAGAAAAAATAATTTAATTTGATCATAGTGCAATCGGTCAGCTATCAAACCATGTTTGAGCATCTCAACATATCCATTAACTAACTCCAAATAAGGCAAGGTATCTAAAAATTCAGGACATATGAACGTTTGACTTGGTTTACTGAACGTACCTACGTAATTTTTAAATCCTAAAAAATCAACTCCATTTTTACCTCCTATACTAGCATCAACCATGGCAAGTAAACTGGTAGGGGCTAATGCTACGGACATTCCTCTTTGATAACAAGTACACGCAAATGCACCCATATCACACAATACTCCTCCACCTAAACAAAGTAGTGTAGTTTCCCGATTAGCATTGAGCTCAACAAGTTTTTTCCAGATATATTCACAACTATTTAAATTTTTATAATTCTCCCCATAGGGAACCAAAATATATGGTAAATTCAAATCTAACAGCGGATAGCATAATGCATAAGTATGCTTGTCAACTAAAACAATTATACTTTCATCATGTTCAGCAATAAATTTTTTTAGATGCTTTAGTCCGTTTTTCACAACTTCAAAGTTATAACAACCAAATGGAATTAATGGTTCAACCATATTATTCTTTTGAAGTATCTTATCACAAAATTAAACCCTAAAAAGTATCCCATTAATTATCTAAAAACCAATTGCTACATTTTATGAAAAGCGTTGTTTATTTGAACTTATACAAAATGAGAAAATTAATAATTTTAACCTCTGTTGCTTTGGTTGGCATAATGTGCTTATGGAAAATTAATAACGATAAAGGAGAGAGTAATTTCAGAGATATCAGCCATTTTTCAGTTCAAAATACAGAAGATATTACTCGCATAAAACTCAGAGACCGACAAGGAAATGAAGTGATTTTATCAAAAAAAGATAGCTTTTGGTATGTCAATGAAAAACTCAAAGCATTCAAACCTAAAATTGAAACTCTTTTAAATGAAACCATTAAAAACATTCGAATTAAAGGACCTGTAGCAAAAACTGCACAACAAAATGTAATTCGAAAAATGGTAGGACATTCTATACATGTTCAGATTTTTCAAAAAAATGAATGTATCCGAGATTATTATGTAGGTTCCTCAAACCCAGATCGTTCATCAACCTACATCCATATTAATGGATCGAATACTCCTTACGAAGCTCATATTTTTGGTTTTGCTAATTTATTAGAACCTAAATTTAGCACTTACGAAAAAGACTGGTTTGATCAAACTGTTTTTGACTTTTCATCCGATCAAATAAAGACCATAAAAGTAGATCACATCTATGATACGTCAGAATCTTTTCAAATAACTAAGTCAGATTCTTTCTATAATATTATTCCTCGTGTAGTAAATTTATCTCAATCTGCCGCAAGAAGTTATTTTTCCTTGTTTTCGTTCAAAAACTTTGAAGGCTATGCTGAATATCTAAAACTAGAACAAAAAGATTCAATAAAAAATTCGACCCCATTCATGAGTATTGAGGTGGTTCCTATAAAAGGTAAACCCATCAAGCTAAACTTATATCGTAAGGGGTCTTTTCAAGCAGGAAATTCTTTATATGACAAACGAGGTCAACTTATCGTAGAAGACACTGAACGCTACTTCGCTACATTCACAGACTTTCCTTTTTTGGTTACTGTTCAAGAATATACCATGGGAAAACTTTTGGTTAAAAAGAGTTATTTCAGGCAGTAATCAAAATCCGTAAGTAATAGCGGCATTCCTCCATTTGTCAACGACAGTCTGCATATCGTGAGGTAACTCGGAATCAAACTGCATCCATTTTTTTGTAGTGGGATGCTGAAATCCAAGAGACTTCGCATGTAAGCCTTGCCGTGGCAAAATACTAAAGCAGTTATCTACGAACTGTTTATATTTACTAAATACTACCCCTTTCAAAATCCGATTCCCTCCGTAATGATCATCACTAAATAACGGATGCCCTAAGTGTTTCATATGAACCCTAATCTGATGTGTCCGACCTGTTTCTAATTTACATTCAACCAGACTCGTGTATAGAAAATCTTCTAAAACTTTAAAGTGGGTTATTGCATGCTTCCCTCTATCTTCATCTTCAGATAAAACTACAAACTTTTTGCGATCATACTTATCCCGACCAATAATTGTAGAGAGGGTACCTTCTGGCTCTTTAAGGCTACCCCACACCAATGCTTGATACGTTCGTTCAATAGAATGGTCCTTAAATTGTTGAGAAAGATGTGCCATTGACTCATCATTTTTAGCAACTACAAGTAATCCACTTGTATTTTTATCAATACGATGAACTAGCCATGGCCGCTTACCTTGATGGGTTGCCTTAGAGTCTAAAGTATATGCCAACGCATTTAGTAGAGTACCTGACTCATTACCAAAACCAGGATGTACTACCATACCAGCCTTTTTATTAACTATCATTAAATCATCGTCCTCATATACAATATCCAACGAAATATCTTGTGGTATAACCTCTAGCTCACTGGGTTCTTTATCAACCAATACTTCAATAAAATTTTTGGGCTTCACCTTGTAATTAGCTTTGACAGCTTTCCCGTCAACAATCACATGTTTTTGATCAATAGCTTCCTGTAATTTATTTCGGCTAGCACGTTCAATTTTACTCACGAGGTACTTATCTACTCGAAGAGGTTCTTGTCCGTCATCCACTGTAAAGGTGTACCTAATAAAAAGACCATCATCTTCCATTTTAACTTCGCTATTTGATGTATCTGACATTTTGTTGGATTCTATCTATAATTGGAAACAAGTTAACCGTTTATCTGTTTATTTTTGCAGCCACAAAAGTATTAAGAATAATAAATGATTACACACGAATCGTCTTTAGATAATTTTACCGAGCAATTTAGCTTTGTATTAGACAACTACACAAGCCATGGTTTAAACATCAACCAATTTGATAATATCATCATGGGAGGTCTCGGCGGGAGTGGTATTGGAGCAGTATTAGCCAAAAATTGGTTTTTTGATAAATGCCCTATCCCTATTGAAACTATTGCAGACTATCATCTACCAAAATTTGCTAGTAAAAAATCGCTAGTTATTCTAAACTCATACTCTGGCAATACAGAAGAGACACTTCAATTATTTGAAGAGGCAAATGCACTTGGATGCCCTATGATTATCATGACAGGTGGTGGCAAGCTCAAAGAGTTAGCAACTCAAAATAACCTAAAAACATATGATCTAAAGGGCGGTTATCAACCCCGAATGACTGTTGGTCAAGGACTAGGATTTATTAGTATGATTTTTGGAGAACTCCTCGATGAAGATCATCAACCAATTATCCAAGGCATTAGAGATTACTTTGAAGAAAACAGAGACCGTCAAAAGCAAAGCGGTGATCAAATATTCAATTTTTTTAAAAATACCATTCGAAAAAAGTTTGTCATAGTAGCTGATCGAGAATTTGCTCCTATAGCTGTGAGATTTACGCAACAACTTCAAGAAAATTCAAAACTTGAAGGATTTGTAAACGTACTTCCTGAAGCTAATCATAATGCAATTGAAAGTTATACCGACAAATTAGATACAAACTTTATCATGTTATACTCCAACAAAAATCCAAGAGTAGCAGCACGATTTGATTTCCTTATCTCTCACCTTGAATTAGATAATAACACAGTATTACCAATGCAAATACCTGAATATACACTTCAATCTATTTTTGATGTAATCTACAGATTAGACTGGGTGAGTGTTATGCTTGCCAATGAATTGGGATCTGATTTAATGAATGTACCCATTATCATGAATCTTAAAGGTTTCTTGAGCAATTTAGAAATTGTAAAAGAATAACATCAGAATTTTTTTAAAACTAAATTTTTAAGCCTCAACAACTTGTTGGGGCTTTTTTTATGAGTACGAAAAATGTTTTTTGTTAAAAAATAAAAAAATAAGCCCTTAAAACGGAATTTTAAGGGCTTTTGTTTAACTAAATTAAAATTATGTTCTCGAATTGATAAACAATTATATTTTAATACTACGAATTTAAAATAAACCAATCATTTACCCACTTTTTAAAACATGATAATTGTCATAATTACGTATGATTTTTGAACATAAAAAAACCTCCCTACCTTAATAAGCAGAGAGGCTTGTAATTGTAATTAAATTAGTTTCAGTTATTTCTTGAATCGTTTCATGAAGTCTACAACAATTGGAGTAGCCACACAAACCGATGAATAGGTTCCCACTGCAACACCTACAAGTAGTGCAAATGTGAATCCTTTTAATCCTTCACCACCGAATACAAACAATATTAAAATAACTAGTAAGGTAGTTAATGAGGTAATCAATGTTCTACTAAGTGTTGAGTTAATTGCTTTATTGATGACTTGAGACTGATCAGATTCTCTTCTGTTTTGTCCTAAGAATTCTCTCACACGATCAAACACAACCACAGTATCATTGATAGAATAACCAACAACTGTTAAGATAGCTGCTATAAAGGCTTGGTCAATAGATAATTCGAAAGGCAAAATTCCCCACAGTATTGAATATAGCGAAAAGACTACCAATACATCATGAAAAATGGCTGTAGTAGCACCCAAACTAAATCCAACGTTTCTAAAACGAACAAGGATATACAAGAACATTCCTATGATTGCCAAAGCAATCGCCCAAGTAGATCGAACAGTAATATCTTTAGCTATAGTTGGTCCTACCTTACTGCTCGACAATATATCACCTCCTTTTACATTATAGGAACCCAAAGCTGAAACCAAGGCTGATTCCACTTTTGCACCAGCATCAGCGTCTTTATTATCAATCATATAAGAAGTAGTCACTTTATACTGATTTGCTGAACCATAGGTTTTTACCTCCGTGTTAGCATCTGTAAATTTAGCGGTTAATGCCTCCTTAATTTGAGCTGTTGAAACATCTTCAACATTTATAACATAACTCCATCCTCCTTTAAAGTCAACTCCGGTGGAAACCCCTTTGGTTACTAGTGAGGCAATACCTCCAATGATTAAAATGGACGAAATAATATAGAATGTTTTTCTCTTTCCGATAAAATTCCAGTTAATCGTATTGAGTCTGTGTCCAATTTTTTCAGATATTGATGAGTAGAATGATGTTTCTTTACCTTTCTTAATGTCGTTGTCGATTAATAGTCTTGTTAAAAATATTGAAGTAAACAATGATGACAAGATACCTATTACTAATATAACGGCAAATCCCATCACAGGACCTTTTCCTAGTACCCATAAAATAACACCTGCAATGATAGTTGTAATATTCGCATCAATAATGGATGAATAAGCTCCAGAGTAACCGTCTTTGATAGCCATCTTAAAAGATTTCCCAGCTTGCAATTCTTCTCGAATACGTTCAAATATCAGAACGTTAGCATCCACAGCCATACCAATGGTTAGTACAAGTCCAGCCATACCTGGTAGTGTGAGAGCCGCATGTAATCCAGCTAAAACACCTATAATAAATACAAGATTTACCAACAATGCGATATCTGCATACAAACCTGCTTTTCCGTAATAAACAATCATAAAAAAGATGACCAACAAAAACCCAACAGCAAGTGAAATAAGACCCGCGTTAATGGCTCTAGCTCCTAATGTAGGACCAACAGTAGTCTCTCCTGTAATTTTAGCAGGAGCAGGCAACTTACCCGCTTTTAAAATATTTGCCAAGTCAGTAGCTTCATCTAACTCATAGTTTCCGGTAATTACTGAGCTTCCATTGGGTATTTCACCCTGAACGGTTGGAGCACTATATACTTGATCATCCAATACTACAGCAATACACTCTTTGGGGCTACTAGATGATGCCTCTTTTGTTATTCTTCTCCATACAGAAGTACCTTCTTGATTCATCTGCATGCTTACTGCAAGATTAAGATCATCCTGACGAGTAGGACGTGCGTCAGTGATAACATCACCAGCCAAAGCCGGCTGACCACCCCTGCCACTTTTTAGGGCATATAAAGCTATAAAATCCTTACCCTCAATCTTGATAGGCTTAAAGCCAAATTTGAAATACAAATTAGACGGCAAAGCAGCTAAAACATCTTTTCTGGCAAAATATGTTTTAAAATCCTCAACATCGTTCACATCAATATATCCTATTTCTGCTGATTGAGCCCAATTTTTACCTTCATTAGCCACATTTGGAACTAACTTACTTAAAACCGGATTTTCACGTTGAATTTCTTCTCGAGATTTCTGAACGGAATCGTTTCCGAGCGAATCATTAGATACCAATAAATCATCTCCGAATAAATCACCATCTTTACTTTTAGTGGTATCGTCTTCAACTTGTGGTTTATCATCTTGAGCATCTTCATCACCTATATTATTGAGCTGATTCACTCCATATACAATCTTATTAACTTGCTCCAAGTACTCAAAACCTTTATAATTCGGGAACACTTTCCAAAATTCAAGTTTTGCAGAACTCTGCAATAAATCTCTTACACGTTGTGGATCATCAACACCTGGTAACTCAACCAATATTCTACCGTTATCTAAACGTTGAACATTAGGCTGTGCTACTCCAAACTTGTCTATACGCGTACTGATGATTTCAAATGCTCTACTTATGGCACTTTCACTTTCTCTTTTAAGGTAATCAAATACTTCTTCATTGCTAGAGTTATATTCGTTTGGTAACTCCGCTTTGAGTCCTTTACCGTAAAAAATACCAACAATTTTACCATCAGGATTTTCTGCATTGTAGTTTTTAGCAAGAAGATCAACAAAATTTTGTTGACCTAAATATTCCTTTTTTGACTTTTCAAATGCAGCTAAAAAAGCTTGATCAGTAGTATTATTTGCCATAGCCTTGATTACTGCAGGTGTCTCTACTTCCAAAGTCACATTCATTCCACCCTGTAAGTCAAGTCCGAGATTAAGTTCATTTTCTTTACACTCTTGGTAAGTGAATCCCAATCCAGGAAATACTTTCTCTTGTGACATCGAATCTAAATAACGATGCTCAAAACTATCTTTTTGGACCGTCGAATTAGGATACATTGACGCAGCTTCTGATGCGGCAGATTTTTCTACAGAATTCGTAACGAAAGTAAACGAAAGCTGGTAAGCACTCGCTAATAAAAGCAGTACAGTAATAAATTGGATAAATCCTTTGTTGTTCATATTTATCTAGTTTCTATTAGATTTTTTCAAAAATTTCAAAGACGGCAAATTTAGTAGTAATAGTGGAACTTAACAATTAAAGTTTAGGTTGAATTTAGACTTTCAAAAGAG
>JAQWZS010000034.1 GCA_029253325.1 Bacteroidia bacterium | reverse complement strand
TGAATATTTTCAATTTGAAGTTACCAAAGATGAATTAACAGGTGATATTGGCCTCTTAATAACGGATTTTGTTGATGAAGACGAAGTTGAAGAAATGAATATGCTATGGGAAAGTCAGGTTACTGATCTGAAACATGCATTAGGTCTTGCTTAACTCTAGTTTATTGGTTAATATTTTCGAGTAGTTTATTACTAATTTCTTTAGTCTTAAATTCTAATGAATCTGGCAACGACCAATCATTTATACCCGCTATATCAGCCAAAAATTTCTTGTACTTAGTTTTAGCATCTCTTTTTTCTAAACATTCCATCGATTGCTGATAGCTATCTATAATACTTTTATGAATTAAAAATTTTTTATCTGAATTATTGAGAGAAATACTATCAGCTCTACTTTCAATAATACGAACTATACAATTACATATATCCTCATCCTCGTTGTCAACGCAGTATTTATCTTTGATCAAATCAATCTCTATTAATTCTTTATTAAATGGGCCAATATTGTTGATGTATAAATAACTAAAACCTACAATCAATATGAATAGAAGAATAAAAATTCTTACAAAAAACTTAGTTAGATACCACAAAACTACAAATGTTAAAATAGATAATGAGGTAATTAAAATAATTGATAAGGACATAATCACGAATCTAGTCCATTATTCATAAGTTCATACACTTCTTTTGGTGTAATATTATCAAATATTAACTTACGATGTTTATCTAAATAATACCCTCTCGGAACGTTTTCAAGAAAATATTTTTCTGCTATTTCGGAATTACTGTAACCTACCGGCCATTTTATATTATCGTAATAGAAGCTGATTTTAACTTGTTTAGGAGTATCACCATGATTAAGTGTAATTAACTTCAATTTTTCACCGTATTCCTCATTTAGCTTAGAAAGATACAATGTATCCTCGGAAGATAAAGACTTCTTATCCCAAAAGAATAGATAAATCTGTTGATTGTTGTATTCCTTTAAACTATGTTCTACATTAAAAACATTTAAATACGTAAAATTTGGAGTTTTTTTGCCTACTTTTAATTTCTTAATTTTTGAAAGATTGGAGTCTTCAACAATGTCTATGTAATTCCCATTACTCTCTATACTTTGAATTCTATATGTCTTACTTCCCCACTCAAAAGTATTATCTATGATGACTGGATTTATTAAAAATAATTTATCTGAATTAACCTGACTTCTATAAGGTCCTACATAAAGTTTATCTACACATCCATCATTGTAGATGCCATTTACATTATCATCCTTTATGCCTATTGAAAATGAGTCATTCTCATATTTGTAGTGCGATATAGCAGAATTATATCTTTGTTCTCTATAACAGTAATTTATATTGGTAAATTGCTTTTGACCACTATGGGATTTATAATGTTCTGTCAATAAATTTTTATACCTAATATTTTCGCCATACTTGAATCGTGTGAGTTGAAATGAATATTTTGCATCTTTAGCATTTATATTATTTAGTTGTATTTTGATCCCGTTTTGAGTAGAAACTAAACTATCAGGAAGACCATCATTTGAAAAATCTAAATCATTATTCCTATCAATATAAAAATATACCGTTCGCCTAGACCTTCTGTAGTTACCTATTAATGTCAAAATGTATCCTTGTCTTTCATCATTATCTGAGCCTGAAAAATAAATGTAAGTGTACCCTGTATCTCTACAATTTTTCATTTCTGGGAACTTATTAATGGAATACCAAGATTGGGAAGGGTCTGTTTCTAATCCAAATTTGGAATAGGGCTCAATCTCTTTATTCTCATATTTATATACAGGTAATATACTCTGGGATTTTTTAAAAAAGTCGTCCTTAACATCTTTTATCATTGTTAAATGGATAGATTGACTAAAAGAAAAAATCCCAATCAGAAGGACTGGGATTAGGGACACAAATCGTTTAAAATTTATAAATAACATTAGATTTTAATCTCTTCCCATTACTAATGACAGGTAATAAAGTAATGTCGCTAGAGATCCAAGTGCTGCAACTACATATGTCATGGCCGCCCACCGTAAAGCATCTTTACTATCCTCAATTTCTGAAGATGATGCAACATTTTTATCTTCAATCCATGCCAAAGCTCTGTTGCTAGCATCAAACTCTACAGGTAGTGTGATAAAACTAAATAGTGTTGTCATTGCAAATAGTAAAATTCCTAGATATAAAACTTCAGGAATACCTTTCATGGCGAGTAAAGCAAAACCAGCAAGAATAACCCATTGCATCCACCTTGAGCTTACACTTACTATTGGAACTAACTTGCTTCTTAAAGTAAGCCAAGAATATGCACGAGCATGTTGTACTGCATGACCACATTCATGAGCAGCAACTGCAGCTGCTGCTGCATTCCTTTGATTAAACACACCTTCACTTAAATTGACAGTTTTTTTGATTGGATTGTAGTGATCAGTAAGTTGTCCATTCACAGAAATGACCTTAACGTCATAAATACCATAATCATTTAGCATTTTTTCAGCTATTTCACGCCCACTCAAATTACTTGATATAGGAGTTCTGGAATATTTTCTAAACTTTGATTTCAATCGGTTTTGAACAAACCAACTGACTGCCATAATAGCAATAAATAAAATCATCATAATTTGTTAAAATTTTAAAACAATTTTACAAAAACTATACCATATATGATTATGAAATCTTAATAATCATAATAATCATAGCTATCAAGAATGTCAATATTGATATTTTATTTATAACATGCATTGATTTGATAAAAGATCCCTCGCCAGTATCTTTCTTGAATGTTAAATAACTTAAAATTTTTCTAATTACTTCCATTTGAATATTTTTTTAAATCATGTCCGATGTCTTTGCGATAAACCATCTTATCAAAATTCACTTTGGTAAGTGTAATATAAGAGGATTTTAATGCTTCATCCATGGATTCACCATAGCTTGTAGATGCTAAAACACGTCCACCGTTCGTAAATAAACCATTATTATCTCTTTTTGTTCCTGAATGAAACAAAGTATCTGACTCTGAAAAATCATCAATTTTTTTACCTTTTTCGTATTGCTCAGGATATCCACCTGATACTGCAAAGACAGTTACAGCAAATTTTGATATTTTTTTAGCAATTCTGGAAGACAATTTACCATGCTTAGCATCAGTTATCATTTGAGATAATGATTCATCCAATCTAGGAATAATAACTTCAGTCTCAGGATCACCTAAACGAGCGTTATACTCAATAACCATTGGGTTTCCATTAACTAAAATTAGACCAAAAAACACAAAACCTCTGAAATTTAAACTTTTAGACTTTAACCCATTAATTGTCGGAATAACAATTTGGTTCATTGTTTTATCATGAACATCAGATGTATAAAAAGGCACAGGTGATATAGCTCCCATTCCACCAGTATTCAAGCCTTTGTCTCCCTCTCCAATTCTTTTATAATCCTTAGCTTCTGGAAATATCACGTAATTCTCACCATCTGTTAAGGCAAAAACACTAAATTCAATACCATCTAAAAATTCCTCAATGACTACTTTATTAGATGCCGAACCAAACTTCTGATTGGTTATCATTTCATTTAATGATTTTTTAGCTTCATCTAAGTCATCTAGTATCAAAACTCCTTTACCTGCTGCCAAACCATCAGCTTTCAATACATAAGGTGGTTTCAGAGATTCTAAGAAAGAATAGCCTTCTTGCAATTCATTGATTGTAAAACTCTTATATGCTGCAGTTGGAATAGATAATTCCTGCATGAACTCTTTAGCAAAAGCTTTACTACTTTCAAGCTGTCCAGCATATTTATCTGGAGAAAATACATAAATGTGTTTGGTTTCATCACTTGCTTCAAAATAATCTCTAACTCCATTTGCTATTGCCTCCTCAGAACCAGGAAAAATAGTATCGATATTATATTCTAAACAATATGATTTGAGCGATTCAAAGTCTGAAACCCCAATATTGGCATTTGTTCCACACATCTGAGTACCCGCATTTCCGGGAGAAATATAAATATTATCACTTCCTATTTCTTTTTTTAATTTCCATGCTATTGCATGCTCTCTAGCTCCAGATCCAAGTATTAAAATACGCATTGTGTTTAATTCACTTCAAAGATAAATATGGTTACATTTGAAGTCAAAGATTTAAGCTAAATATATACACATTTGATTCATGCACTAATTTGAATTATCTTGTTTGTTTTATGGCATAATGCATATAAGTGGCACAATTTTAGACTACATTTAATAAAAATATTAGAATGATAAATTCTCTTGTAAACGGAATACAGAAATTATTTGGCAACAAGGCTGATAAAGATGTCAAAGGTTTAGAACCTTTT
>JAQWZS010000030.1 GCA_029253325.1 Bacteroidia bacterium | reverse complement strand
CATAGGTGTAAGTGTAGATTCGATCTGCTGTGCCATCTCCATCAGAATCATACTCTCTCCTTGTTTGATTTCCATTCGCATCATAGGTGTAAGTGTAGATTCGATCTGCTGTGCCATCTCCATCAGAATCATACTCTCTCCTTGTTTGATTTCCTGTGATAGAATTTGCCGTATTAAAATTAAAAACACCAGGAGCATTAATTAAATTTTGAGGCATAGAATTTCCATCTTGTGCATATGAAATATTTGAGCTAACTAATATAAATGATAAAACAAAGATTGAAATGTAATTTTTCATATTACAAATATAGATTCGGTTTATTAAATAAACATTGATCGAGGTTAAGGAAAGTAAATTAGTACTTAGAAAATTCACTAACCCCAAACCATAGGGTTATGCCACCATTCTGAACAAAGGCTGCAAAAAGGAAACCGACATTTTAAAAGAGGTACGGGGGTTTTGACAGTAATTCACGCTTAATTGTTACCTATGCGTTACCTGCAATAAAAAATGCCTCACAAAAACTTGATTTACAAGTAGTTATGAGACCTTTTGATGTAGAGGCCTTGCTCCTACTATCTAACCTTTAACTTAAGATCTAGTCAAGCCAAATCCATTGGTTCGATAAATTTAATTGAGGAGCTGTCTGTTATTTTTATTAATTTCACGGAAATAAGTATTCCAATTATGAAATACATAACTATACTACTTCTCCTTATTGGGTTCGATTTTTCTATTTCCGCGCAACAAACCATTAATAGATCTATTGTACACCAAGGAATTCAGCGAGATTATATTTTATATATCCCAGCTATTTACGATGGTAGCGAGGATGTGCCTTTAGTTCTTAACTTTCACGGATATGGGAGTAATGCAAACCAACAAATGTTTTACGGAGATTTTCGCGATATAGCTGATACAGAGGGATTTCTTTTGGTTCATCCTCAAGGATCTATATTAAATGGAGATCAACAGTGGAATGTAGGATTTCTGGGAAATGGAAACAAGATAGATGATGTTGGTTTTACAGCAGCATTAATCGATGAGTTAGCAAATTTATACACCATAAATTTAGATAGAGTATACGCAACAGGAATGTCTAATGGTGGTTTTATGAGTTTTTTGTTGGCTTGTCAATTGAGCGAAAAAATTGCGGCTGTGGCCTCTGTTACAGGCTCCATGACTCCAGACACTTATGATGCATGTAACGCCCAGCAGCCAACACCAATTCTGCAAATTCACGGCACAGGTGATAGCAATGTGCCATATAATGGTGATACTTGGACACGATCCATTGAAGATGTCATATTTTACTGGGTAAATTATAATAATTGTGAAACAAGCCCAACTACTACTGCTCTAACAGATATAAATCGTTCAGATGGAAGCACTGTCGAACATACTATTTATTCAGGTGGTGATAATGGCGTAACTACAGAGCATATGAAAATTATTGGAGGCGGTCATACTTGGCCAGGCTCAACTATCACATTCCCAGGAACAAACCAAGATATTAATGCCTCAATGGAAATTTGGCAGTTTTTTTCGAGATTTGATATTAATGGAACATTGTCTGTCCCTGAATTTGAAAATAGTCAAGTGAACATCTATCCAAATCCAACCAATTCAAAAATTAATTTAGCATTAAATTTTTCTGAGAAATTGAATTACGAGTTGTTTTCTCCACTAGGAAAAAAATTGATTTTTGGAACAATTAAATTAAGTAATCAAGAGATTGATTTGTCAAATTTACCGCCGAGTATTTACTTTTTTAAATTAGATAAACAGGTATTTAAAATTTTAAAGTCAAATTAAAATTATTATTTCTGTCAGAAAAGTCGTAGAATATTAAAATGGTCCCGATAAGTTTCTATACTCAAATAAAAAAATCTACAAATATCTAAAAATCAAGTAGTTACAGGGATTAATGGTGTAGAGTCTTTGAGACTCTAATCGAATTTATTTCTTCATCACCTTGATGTGCTGTGTATCTTGGTCAGAAGCAACTTTTAGAATATACATTCCTGACTTCCATTCAGAGGTATTCAGCTTGTGAATACCATTGAGGTTTGCATGATTTTCTTGATGTACTTTTGCCCCTTGCAAATTAGTTATTTCTATTTGATAAGGTAAACAATCATTCAAGCTAACCATGACAATCAATTCATCGGTGGTTGGGTTAGGATATGCAGACAAGTGTATACCACTTCCCAATTCATCAAAGCGAACTACGCGAATGTGCGAGTATTCAGACGCACCATCAAAATCTACTTGCTTGAGTCGGTAGAACACAGTGTTTTCCATTAGACTAATGCCTTCATCCAAATAACTATATTCAATCTGATGTTGGCTGTTTCCATTTCCAGCTACTTCACCAACTATTTCAAAAGTTATACCATCATAGCTACGTTCTATTTCAAAGTGACTGTTGTTAATCTCACTAGCTGTCACCCAATTAAGTTGAGCGGTAAGATTTGCAGTAGCATGAATATCAAAGTGGATCAAATCCACAGGCAGATTTGGTGTAGGGTGAGCAAAATAGAATCCTAGATTACTTCCGGGTGAATTTCTTGTCTCAATTTCAATACTTCTTACAGTGGACAAATTCATTTTCAACATGACTACAGGGTCTGCTAGGTTGTTCGAACCGATGTTAGACAGATTATGAACCAAATTAATATGAGTAGAGGTGGTTGTAGATGCAGGTGGATTCGAAGTGGGTAATGATTGAGTGATATTTGTCGAGTTAGGATTAATTATGTTACCTGAAGCATCTTTAAAAGTAATTTTAACATCTTCTTGAGCATCTACATCTTCAATACAAAGCAATGTGTTTTGCCAGATGTTAGAGGCAAAAGTTATGGTCTTTTTTGTATAAGTTGTTGAGCTTTCCTTTAGGGCTATTGCACTTCTGTTGGCTAAATTTGAATAACCAGAGGGTAAAGTTCCGGCAGAAG
>JAQWZS010000013.1 GCA_029253325.1 Bacteroidia bacterium | reverse complement strand
ACCTTGAAGTTGCATGCTTCCTTGTTCGGCTTTGCGTTTCATTTCTTCGGCGAGTTTTTTGTTGTCCTCAATTTGTTTGAGCAACTTTATTTTTTCGAGTTCGAATTCCTCCCGTTCTTTTGCTCGAGCTTTTTGCTCAATTTCCTGTTGTTTTTCGAGCATTTTTTTCTCAACATCAAGTTGTAGGTTCTCGGTTTTTTCTTGAAGTTCTCTTTCCTTTCTTTTGAGTTCTACCTCATTGATTCTCAGTTTTTTATTGTCTTCTTTTCGTTGATCGTTTTCTTCTTTTAGTGATCGGATTTGCTCTTCAAAGGATTCAAGTGTTTGTTTTTTTATGGTTTCTTTTTCTTTGAGCAATTGTTGTTTCAATTTTTCTTGAAACAGCTCATTTTCTTTCTTCTTTTTTTGCTCAAATGCCTCTACTTCCTTATTGAGTTTTGCTTGCTCTGTTTGAAATCGAAGCGTTTGCTCGGCAAGTTTATTCTCATATTCTTGTTTGAAATGGGCCTGAACTTTTCCGCTCAGCACTTCCTCCACATCAAAATTGCTCCCACAATGGGGGCATTTTATTTCATCCATCATATCCAGTGTCAAATTTAGATAAAAAGATAATCTGAAACATGATTATGATTCATATATCAGGACCATCAGGGTATTATATTTTATATATCCAAATAGGCATAAGCCAATTTGATGGTCCCATAGTCTATTTTACCGCCTAGTTCTTTGAAGATGATTCTCGATTTAATTCGACCATCAGTACTATAGTTCTCTTCGTTTCCATTGTCTGCTTCAGAATAGATTTTTTTGATACGGTCCATAAGCACCTCATCAGGTTTGTATGCTTCAATGTTAACTTCAGGATAGGTGTCTGATATTTTTAAAATATGACCTTGGATAGTGGTTAATGCCATTCCTCGATGATCACTAATTTCATGGAGTGATTTTCCATCTTTGATGAGTTCAATTGTTTGCTCATAGGTGGAGATCTTTTTTTCTTTGGCTTGCGTTTTAGCTTTGTGCTTCTTGATTTCTTTCGGGTCGGTGGTTCCTCCACTAGCGATGATATGACTCTTCCAGTCTTTTTCAAAATCAGATTCTGGTAGATTATCAATCTCTTGACTCAATTCTTGGAAACGTTGATCGGCTTTGAGAGCCAATGCATCTACTTCGATAGCCATTCTGTTAATGCCGAGTAATTTGAGTCCTTCCAAGTCTTTTAATCGAGATAGAGCAACATATCCTTGTCCTGGCTCAAAAGCCTTACTTAGATCAATTTCAGCAGCCTCTAATGTCATTCCTTGGCTTTTGTGAACGGTAATAGCCCAAGCCAGTCGGATGGGAACTTGTTCGAGGCTGACTAAAGGAGTTCCTTTTTCATTGTTAATCGACCAGATATCTGGTTTAGCAAGGATCTTGCGTTTATCCATAAGCTGAACCAAAGGAAAGGGTCCATTTTCGTCTATGTCTTTTTTGAAATCAACGACTACCCCTAGGGTTCCATTCATAATGGCTCGTTCATGGTTATTTTTTAGGAACATAACTTTAGCTCCTTTTTTTAAGATGAGTTTATCTTGAACAATCAGAGATTTCACGAAGGAATCCATCATTTTTTGGTTTCCTTTTTTTGTTGCAAAAAACTCCCATTTTTCCTCTTCCAATTCTGCCAATTCTTTTTCATTCATGGCATCTACATCGGCATTGTGAGAATATAGTTTGGTTGGTTCGATGGTATGTTCATTGAAGCGAGTTTCTTGGAGTAATTGTACTCCAGATTCATCAATTTCATTACCTCTGATTTGATTGAGAATGGTATTTAATTCGTTTTTAGTTTGACGATATTGTTCAGTTAAGTAACATGCTACAGGTGCAGCTTCCACCCATGCCTTACTCATAAAGGCAAATTTTTCACGGCTGGGTATTGATTCCTTGCTCACAGGAGGAAGCTGAAAAAAGTCTCCTGCAAACACGACCTGCATGCCACCAAAGGGTTGAGCAGAATTTCTCAGATATTTCAACGCTTGGTTTATCATATCCAACTGATTGCGATGAAGCATGGATATTTCATCGATGATTAATACATGGGTTTTAGAGATATTTTTTGTCAAATATTGTTTGCCTTGCATGGATTTTAAATCGCTATGCGTAAGCGTATTTTTTATTCCGATTCCACTCCATGAGTGAATGGTTGTTCCATTCATATGAGTAGCAGCAATGCCTGTACTTGCAGTAATAGCAACAGGTACCTTATGTTCTTTGAGCCATTGAATGTAGGAGTTTAAGGTATATGTCTTTCCCGTACCCGCACTTCCAGTAAGGAACACATTTTTACCAGATTTGAGGATAGATAGAGCTTTTTCTTGAAACATAATTTAGTTTGATTTCATAATTTTTTGGAGTCTATTTAGGATAACCCAACCGATGAATATTCCTGAAATTGCACCAACAATAACATCTCCAGGGTAGTGTTTTCCAACATATATTTGGGCAAATGATATGAGACCTGCCCATGTGTAAAATACCCAAGCTGAATAATTAAAGTCGAATGATTTTTTGAAGAACCAACTAAAAATGACAGCCAAGCCAAAGTGATTAGTAGCATGAGAGGAGATGAATCCATATTGTCCACCGCAGTCTATTAAGCCTCTAATGTATTGTGTTATTGATGGTTCGTGGCAAGGACGTAGTCGTTCAAAATAGGGCTTCATGAATCCAGCAGAAAACTGATCAGTTAGGGCAACAACGACAATAGCTGAGAGTAAAATGTAATACCCTTGTGTCTTATACTTTTTGAAAATAAAATAGATAAAAACGATGTATATTGGTATCCATGTTTTTGCATTACGAATAATGGGCATTACCCCATCAAACAATGTGTTTGAAAGGTCACTGTGAATGACGATAAATAATTGTTGGTCAATATCTATAAGAGATTCAATCACTTGATCAGAATTAAAATAAACCGTTTAGATGATTGCAAATCAAAGGGAGCCAATTGATAATTTCCAAATTTTTCTTGAACAGAAAAACCACAGTTTTTCATCATTTTAATCAATTCATTTGGATGAAGGGCTCTTACTTCTTCTTTGTATTGGTGGATATTCCCATTTTCCTCAAAAGAAATATGTTTGGTGATAAATCCATCAATGAGTTCTCTTTTAATACGAAATTGTACCGATTCTTTTTGAATAATTTCTTTAGCCACTAGGTGATTGAGCACGTATTGCGTATTCATAAAGTCAAAGATGAATATTCCTTTATCGGTCAGTCCATTGTAGATGTGCTGGAGTGTTTGTTGGTGCTCGTCTAATGTTTTAAAATATCCAAAACTGGTAAATAGATTAAAAATATAATCATACGATTTAGGTAACTTGTTACGCATATCATGCGTGTAAAAATGCAAGTAATCATTCTCGAATTTCTTAGCGTATTGTATGCTATTTTCTGAATAGTCACAACCTTCTACGAATGCACCCATTTTATTTAGTTGGATACTGTGTCTGCCTTTACCACAAGCTAGATCAAGCATGGTCTTTTTGGGAAGAGGAGCGAGGAGTCTGTATATCTTTTTGATAAAATCTTCAGCTTCGGTATGGTCTCGATCTTTGTATAGTAGGTGATAATATTCACTATCAAACCATGTTTTAAACCATTCGCTCATCTAGCAAAGGTAACTTTATGCCTAGCCGGAAAAAATATTGTGATTTTAAAGTGTGACATTTTTTTAACCAAAGTGTAACTTTTATTAATTGGTATCGTATTAATAAGGTAGAGTTGAAAAAACCAGACTATGACAACTAAGGAATATAACGAATGTGTGAGCGAACATGCAGATGGTTTATTCCGATTTGTTATAAAAAATTTAAATGATGAATTTGAAGCTGAAAATATTGTCCAAAATACATTTGAAAAGCTCTGGGTTAGAATCGAACACATTGATATCAAAACAGTTAAAGCCTATTTATACAAGATTGCATACCACGAAATGATTGATGTAATGCGAAGAAGTAACCGTTTTTTAACACTTGATAATGCAAGTTAAGTGATATCTGATCAAAAAGAGTACAACAATTTGATGGATTATGTCAATACAGCTCTTCATGAATTACCAAAACAACAAAAAAGTGTGGTCTTACTTCGAGATTTTGAAGGGTATGATTACCGAAGTATTGGAAAAATAATGGACATGACTGAAAGTCAAGTGAAGGTGAATATTCATAGAGCAAGAAAGAAGATTAAAGCATACATATCTAAACTAGAATTAATGATGTTATGAGGTTAAATGATGAAAATTATGAGTGGATAATGGTTGAATTGCTTGAGGGTAACTTGAGTAAAAAAGATGAGCTACTCGTCATGGAGCAGATTGAAGAAGATGAGTTCTTTTTTAAGCAATGGAAGCTTTTCAAGCATACCGAAATTCAAGCAGATATACTTGTTAACTTTCCTGATAAAGAAAACCTGTTAAAGCCTTTAGTTCAATCACCTAGAAGGATTGTGCCTTTTTATGGGATTGCTGCATCCATCATATTTGGGATTTTAGTCGTTATATTTTGGCCATCAAAACTCTCAGAGAAGGAACTAGTTCAATTGGCTCAACCGCCAGATTATCAATCTGTTAAAACACTAGCCACAGAAAATAATGAAGTAATTCAAGAAGTAGAAAATATCACTCAAGAAACTTCATTAAAGCATAATCATATGGTTGATTTATCAGATTCGATGGAGGAAATTGTATTCACAAAACCCGCGGAAAAGACAAATGAACGAATTCCTGTCATTGAAGATTCAACAGAACGAAACGATAAAATAGTGAATGTTTTTAGGGATAAATTTTTAGTAATGGATCATCCAGATGCACCTGACACTTCAGTTGTTCAGCAGATGATAAATTGGGATAAACTTTCAAAAAATGAACTTCCTTTAGAACCTAAAATTGGAGAAAAATTAATCGCATTTGTAACTAATCGACCGATTCGACGTATAGGGGATAAAACAACTAATATTGTCCATAAGATGAAAAACCCAAACTTGAAAATTCAACCCACATTTGAGGGACGAAATTCGACACTGGATATTCACTTTGAAAGTGATGGGTACGTCGCTATGGCAAATTTCCAACCATTTAAAAATAAAAATTAATACTCATGAAAAATTTAATCATCACTTTTATTATCTCTCGTGCTTTACTTGCTTCGATACCTTCATTGGCTCAGGTAGAGAAGGCGGACACCATTCAAATTGGTAAGACACGTATTATCACTAAAAATGTAGACTCAACTGAAACAGGGGTCACCAAAGAATTACTTCTAATTGAAGGAGATGAATCCAAAGATCTGATTACATCTTGGTTCAATCTAAAAGTGGGTTGGACTAATTGGTTAAATGAGTCTGGAAATTTGGGTTCTGATAATAATTTTCCGCTTTTGGAAATTAGTCCTGCTCAATCATTTAATCTTCAAGTTAATATTATTGAACAGTCACTTAAATTAAACAAGGATCGTATCCGTCTGATCTATGGTATTGGATTTGATAATTACTATTACAGGTTAAAAAATGATATATCGTTGTCTAGTGATCAAAATGGACTGATTATAACGGATGAGTCAGCAACCATTGATTTTAAGAAGAACTGGGTAACTAATTCATATGTGACTATACCCTTATTGCTCAATTTCAATTTCGCATTAAATAAAGGTAAAAAGAAGGATTTTCAAATATTTTCAGGAGTTAACTTAATGTATGCCATGCGATCCTCTGTAAAGCAAAAATGGCGTGAAGACGGCTTAAAGTATAAGCGAGAAGGAAAGCAAGAACTGGGAGTTAATCAACTTAATATTGGATATGAGGCACAGTTGGGGTATAAGAATTTTATTTTATATGGAAAGTATTTCCCAGATGGTATTTTCAAATCAGCTAGTGATCCAAATTTAAGATCCGTATCTTTTGGTATAGTCAATTTTTTTAGTGTTGAATAATATTCAATTCAGCTTTTTCATAGCTCTTAGAATGTGCTTGTTTTCATCGTAGATATCATAGCATTGGTGTGCATTCCAATCTTGGTCAAAATAGACGGTCCGATAATCAAAATACAATGGCATAGACTTATTTAGTCTGAGGAGTGTGGTCTCCTCAAGTGGTTGAATAAGTGCAGTAGTATCTTCTGGGTCATAGTCCTCTAAGCGTTTTTCGTTCATGGGTGGCAATCCCATCATGATTCTAAAATCATCAGGATTATATTCCTTGCTATTTTGCATCATGAATTCTCCAAATAGGATGGGATATTCTAGCCTAACACAACCATGACTCACAGCACGTTGAGTACGTTTAAAGGCTCGTTTATTTGGGGTGTCATGCAGGTAAATACTGAATGGGTTATTAAACATAAACTTGACCGTTCCTAGTGCATTTTTTGGTCCAGGGTCTTGAACAATTTGATAAGGAATTTTCATTTTATCGATTCTTGCCCAATTAATGGTGTCTCCATTAATGAGTGAATCACCAAAATAAACTTTGTGTCCTGTTCTACTTAAATGTTCGGGGTCTCTAATCAACTTCCACCACATTTCGTTTCGAATAATACTGTATGGAATCGTCCATGTAGGATTGATTACCAGATAGGTAATTTCACTGGCAATTTGTGGGGTTTCCATGTTCTTTGGAATTTTATGTACTTTACCGCTATCGGTATAGTTCTGTACTAATGTTTCATAGTTATCAGGAAGATTTTTACCAATACATACTTTAAATGATCGGGTACTATCTTCCCAGTTTAGATCGATGATGTATTCTGGTAGATTAATGTACACAAATGGTCGTTTGTTAGGCATATTAAACCATCGTTGTCGTTCTAAATTTGCTCGTATTTGTTGGATGTAATCTGTCGGGGTAGTATTGATTACTTGATAAGTCTTAAAACCCATAATACCGTCAGGTGTTAGACTGTATTTTTCTTGAATTTGGCGGATGTATCGCTCAAGTTTTCTTGTGTAAACTTGCGTGTCTTTAAGTTGATGAATTGTGGTATCTGGGAGGTTTTTTTCTTTTAGCTTGCTAATTATCTCAGAAATTATCGGCGAACTATCTCCTCGTTCAATTTTTGAATGGGCAGAAAAATCAATTTTATTACTTTTTAATTTCTTGATTTTGTCTTGTTCATCATGAAGAATTTTTAATAGTTCTTGGTAGATGGTATCATCCTTGTGCAGTTGGTCAAGAGTAGTTTTTTTATTTCTTTCTTTAAGAAACGATACGTAGTCGATGTCTTTGATATTGTTGAGGGGTAGGAGATATGATTTGCCAAAAACATCTTTTGGTCTGGTGCGTCCATTTGCTATATCTTCATACATTCGGATGAAGGAGTTGGAAATAATCAACTCACAAGATGCCAATATTTGATAAGCCTCCTTACTAGAGTTCAATGAGTCAATTTGTGTGCGATAATAATTTACTATTGGTAAGAAATAGTAGTGAGTGTCCATACCGTGCTTTTCGCTATATCGAAAGGTACTTTCTAAAGAGGCCCAGCTAGAGCTGTCTCCTCTTAAAGCGTTCCACCATAAGGATTTATTATTCCTGTTCGAATAAATGTGCTTTAGTGTGTCTTTAAAAACGAGGTAATCATCACATATTATTTCAATAGACTTATTGAATTGATTTTCGATATAGTAGGCAAGCGAGTCCTCTGTTAGAACGATTTTAATGTCCTCTGATTCAATGATGATGGGTTGTTTTTTGCAACCAAAAAAAGCTAATGAAATGAGTATTAAAAAGATTGTTCTGAGATGACTAGCCCTACTCATGCTTGAGCAAAGTTATAAGAATTAAATTACCAAGTCTTCAACGGTAAGGTAAATTTCGGTATTTAAAATCTTAGAATTATTGATGTAATAGGAAGTAGGGTGGTAGATGAAAAGACAACTACCTCCTTTAATAGTATTAATTATTTTTTTGTTGGAAGCTTTTGATACAGCTGGACATCCAAAACTTCTTCCAATTCGTTCATTGCGATTAACAATGTTTTTCGAAATATAATTAGCACCATGAATTACAATTCCACGTGAGAATGCATTGGAATTGTAGTTTTTTTCCAAACCGTGTAATTTAAGCGATAAGTTGTTTCTGCCGTAGTATGGTCCACCTGTGATATAGAATCCAAGCGAACTTTTTTTACTGCTGTATTGATTACTGAATGAAGTAGCATATTCGTTACCACTTCTTTTACCGTGTGCAACCCATTCATTGAAATTTACAGTCTGGTGAACCAAGTCCACTACCCACAAACGTTTATTGTTGCAGTACTTTGAAAAATCTATAATTGTTAGGTATTGAGTATCTGATAATTCTTGTGTATGTTTCAGATGCATATAACCCTTCAACGCCATAGAGAATGTTTTAAAAGGGATTGTATCTTGACTTAACTCGTAAGAGATATTTTGATGAACACGTCGTGTGAATGACTTAAATTCATCGGATTTGAAGGTAATTAACTTTTTACCATCTTTATCTTCAAAACCATCACCGAATGTGGGGATAGTTTTAACTTTAAAAGCAGTAGATGAAGTAATAAATAGAATACAGGCTAAACACTTAGTTAGTGTGGATTTTAATGAATCCATATTTAACGGATTAGTATTTAGCCTGTGACTCATTTTATTTTATGACAGCATCTTGGTATGCTACTGTTTCGTTTTTTTCACTGCAGCAAGATGATTTTTTCTCAGATTGAATTGAAGTTTCTTCAGTAGCTTCTTCATGAGAATCATTTGATAAGTGTCCTCCAAGTATTGGAGCAATGATTAAACCAATCAAACAAGTAAGTTTAATCAAGATATTCATTGAAGGTCCAGAAGTATCCTTGAACGGATCACCAACAGTATCACCAGTAACGGCAGCTTTATGAGCATCAGAACCTTTATATGTCATTTCTCCATTGATTTCAACACCAGCTTCAAATGATTTTTTAGCATTATCCCATGCACCACCAGCATTGTTTTGGAAAATAGCCCAAAGTACACCACTAACAGTAACTCCGGCCATATATCCTCCAAGCATTTCTGCAACGAGTTGATTGTTTTCAGGATAAACAAGTTTGCCGATCACCACTACAGCAATTGGAAAACCAATGGTCAATATACCCGGTAGCATCATTTCTTTAAGAGAAGCTTTGGTCGAAATATCGACACATTTACCATAGTCTGGTTTACCAGTACCTTCCATGATACCAGCAATATCTCTGAATTGACGTCTTACTTCTTCCACCATTTCCATGGCAGCTTTACCAACAGCATTCATCGCAAGAGCAGAGAATACTACAGGAATCATCGCACCCACAAAAAGCATTGCTAGCACAGGAGCTTTGAAGATATTAATACCATCTATACCTGTGAAAGTTACATAAGCTGCAAATAGTGCCAATGAAGTTAGTGCAGCAGAGGCAATAGCAAATCCTTTTCCAGTAGCAGCAGTTGTATTTCCAACAGAATCTAAAATGTCTGTTCTTTCTCTAACAATAGGTTCTTGTTCGCTCATTTCTGCAATACCGCCAGCATTATCAGCAATTGGTCCGAAAGCATCAATAGCTAACTGCATAGCAGTAGTAGCCATCATAGCAGATGCTGCAAGTGCAACACCATAAAATCCTGCAAACGCGTATGAAGCCCATATAGCACCAGCAAATAATAATACTGATGAAAAAGTAGATATCATACCTGTTGCAAGTCCAGCAATAATATTTGTACCAGCACCAGTACTTGATTGTTGTACAATTTTTAAGATTGGTTTTTTGCCAAGACCTGTGTAGTATTCTGTGAATGAGGAAATAGCTGCTCCTACAATCAAACCAACTACAGTAGCAAAGAAAACACGAGAAGAGCTAATTGATTTTAGTCCTTCTCCAAAGAAATTCATTTGCATGGTATCGGGTAGCATCCATGTAACTAAACCGTAACAAGCAACCAATACTAAAAAAATAGAAGTCCAGTTACCAATATTTAATGCTTTTTGTACCTCGGCTTCTTTTGCATCGTTGCTTGATATTTTAACAAGGAAAGTTCCAATAATTGAAATAATAATTCCAGCTCCAGCAATAGCGATAGGAAGTAGAACAGGTCCAATTCCGCCAAAAATATCAGAAACAGATCCGCCCATGTCGCTAATGACATAGTTTCCTAATACCATAGCTGCAAGTACAGTAGCAACGTAAGACCCGAATAAATCAGCACCCATTCCAGCCACGTCACCAACGTTGTCTCCAACATTATCAGCAATAGTTGCTGGGTTACGAGGATCATCCTCAGGGATACCAGCTTCTACCTTACCTACCAAATCCGCACCAACATCAGCAGCTTTGGTATAAATACCTCCACCAACACGAGCAAATAGTGCAATAGATTCAGCTCCTAGAGAAAAACCAGCAAGTGTTTCAAGTACTACGGTCATATCTGCAGTGGATGTCCAAACACCACCCATGAATACGTTGAAGAATAAAATAAATAATAAGGTTAAGCCTAATACAGCAAGTCCTGCAACACCAAGACCCATAACCGTTCCACCTCCGAAAGAAATATTCAGGGCATTAGGTAAGCTAGTCTTAGCAGCTTGTGTTGTTCGAACATTTGTTTTAGTAGCAATTTTCATTCCCATGTTACCAGCAAGTGCAGAGAAAACAGCACCTATTATAAATGCAGGAATGATTAAATAGTCAGTTGTTGGAACGAAAAACGCAATACCAGCAAGAACAACACTTGCTCCTACCACGAAATAAGCAAGAAGTCTATATTCTGCTTTAAGAAACGCTAACGCACCTTCGTAAATGTGGTCTGCAATTTCTTTCATCTTTCCATCACCTGCATCTTGCTTCATGACCCATTGTTTCTTGTAAGTCATGTAAAGAAGTCCTAGAATTGCCATTGCTATTGGCATGTAAATCATCATTGATCCCATAAGATTATTTTTCTGTTTGTTTTTCCAATTTTTATTAAAGCCTGCAAAGATAAGATTTATATCATAATACATGCTTAATAAATATTGAATTAAAAATTGATGAATTATTTTATTTATTAAACAATAAAAAGTACCAAAAAATCAATAGATAACACGCAATAAACAATGTTGTGTTTTGAATGTTATTAAATTGATATTTTCTAACTTAACAAGTATTAATAATCTTATTTTCGCAACCCTAAATGGAGCACATCCGAAATTTTTGCATAATCGCACATATTGACCACGGTAAAAGCACCCTCGCAGATCGATTACTTCAAACAACTGGTACAGTAAGTGATCGAGATATGAAAGAGCAAACCTTGGATGATATGGATATTGAGCGTGAGCGTGGTATCACCATTAAATCGCATGCCATTCAAATGGATTATACCCATGAAGGAGAAAAGTATGTATTGAATTTAATTGATACACCAGGACATGTGGATTTTAGCTACGAAGTGAGTCGAAGTATTGCTGCCTGTGAAGGTGCTCTTCTTATTGTAGATGCAGCCCAAGGAATTCAAGCCCAAACAATTTCTAATCTATACCTAGCATTAGAACACGAACTTGAAATAATCCCAATTCTGAATAAAATGGATCTTCCAGGTGCTATGCCCGAAGAAGTGAAAGATCAGATTGAGGAGCTTATCCTTTGTGAGAGAGAAGATATAATTGCTGCTAGTGGCAAGACTGGAATGGGTGTTCAGGAAATACTTTCTGCTATTATTCATAAAATTCCATCACCTAAAGGGAACCCAAATGCTCCATTAAAGGCACTTATTTTTGATTCGGTATTTAATCCATTCAGAGGAATTATTGCTTATTTCAGAATACTTGATGGAGAGTTAAACAAAGGAGATAACATTCAATTTATCAATACCCAAAAAAGTTATTTTGCGGACGAAATTGGCGTTCTTCGACTGGAACAAGAACCAAAAGAAGTAGTTAGAACTGGAGATGTTGGTTACATCATTTCTGGAATTAAGGAAGCCAAAGAAGTCAAAGTGGGAGATACTATTACGCTTCTCAAAGATCCAACCCCAGAGGCAATTCAAGGATTTGAAGATGTTAAGCCAATGGTATTTGCTGG
>JAQWZS010000007.1 GCA_029253325.1 Bacteroidia bacterium | reverse complement strand
GATATGCCATAAACAGCACTTCCATTAGTCTTTACAAGCATGAAAGGCAAATATAGATGGAATATTACTCATTGATAGGTTCAATTTTGATTTAATAAAAAAACCTCATGTGAATTCACATGAGGTTTTAATTTTTTTAAAAGTGTTCTATTCTGCTACAATTTCACCGCGATGGAATTTGATGATTAGTAGTGTACTAAGGGCACAAAAAATCCCATGATATAAGGCAAAAAAGTCAGGTAAATCTTCAACATTATAGGTTAAACTTATTCCACATAGATTGATGATGATAATGGCTAACAGCATTTTTTTGACAAGCATGTATGCAACTGTATTGGACGAATCATAGGATGCTTTAACTGGAAAAGCAATCACAAATTGAATAGCCCACAGCCCTGCAGTCATTAGGTGGACCATATTGCCAGAGTCAAAGTAGGCCATCAATTCATTGGGGACTACTAAGAAGGAGTATAGGAATAGTCCCAGTAAGAAAAATTTGCGTTCTTTTTTGATAGCTCCATAAACGGAGATTAGTGTTACAACCCCAGCAATGATGCCAAGGATGAGAAGTGTTGTTTCATTCATTTTGTATTTAATTTTATGGTTTAAAGATGTTTAAATCTTAATTTAACTTTTAAGATTTATCCAAATCTAAGATTTTTAGTTACTAAAAGAAATAAGTAATCATTCAGTAATTTATAAAAGTGGTGGTTACGAGGTAGTAACATAAAAGAGCGTATGAGAAACGACATTGATATATTTTTTTATTTGTGTTTGTAGTAAACCATTTATAAATCAGTAGTTTAGCAGTAGTTTTTATGGATTCATTAACGCAAATTATCTTAGGTGCTGCTGTTGGAGAGGTTAGCCTCGGTAGAAAAGTTGGGAATAGAGCAATGTTGTGGGGTGCTGTTGGAGGGACTATCCCAGATTTAGATGTTTTAGGTGGTCTTTTTTTGTCTGAGATTGACAATGTTGCCTTCCATAGGGGGTTTAGTCATTCTATTTTATTTTGTATTCTTGGGGCATTTGTATTTGGTTGGCTTGTTCATCGTGTATATAAAAGTAAAAACCACAAATGGATAGCCATTATAACCAAATCATTGGCAGGGATTCTAGTTATTTCAGCATTACAATTTGTCTTTTCACGTCTTTATCCTGATAATTTTATTCTACTAATAGTTACTTCTTTTGGAGTAGTGATGTTGGGTTATTTCAATATTAAAAAGAGCTATTTTAGTACTGGATGGACTCCTCCAAATGCAACTATCCGTGATTGGCAATGGTTGTTCTTCTGGGCTCTTATTACTCACCCATTGTTGGACTGTTTTACTATGTATGGCACGCAGTTATTTCTTCCTTTCTCTGATATGCGTGTTGCCTGGAGTACAATTTCTGTTGCAGATCCTCTATATACGGTCCCTTTTTTGATATGCTTGATTAACGCATCTCGAAAATATTTCAAATCACCTCGAAGGAGACATTGGAATTATGCTGGGATTATTTTAAGCTCGATTTACTTACTATTTACGGTATATAATAAAAATAGAATCAACCAATTATTTGCGGCTTCTGCCAAGAATCAAGAAATTCCAATTGAGCGATTCATTACAAACCCATCCATTTTGACTAATATTTTATGGAATTACACTGGGGAGACAAAAAACCACTATTATTTAGCCCAGTATTCTTTGTTTGATAAAAAAGAGTTAAGGTTTTCAAAAATCAATAAAAATCACGATTTGCTGAAGAACTATGAGAGAAATAAAACACTTCAGACATTGCGATGGTTTAGCGATGGGTTTTTTACGGTGCATGATATGGGAGATGAGTACCAATTCAGTGACTTAAGGTTTGGATCCTTTTCAGGAAAAGGCACGGGGCCAGATGATTATTTTTTTCGGTTTATGATTAATGAAGATAATGATGGACTTTATCAACTAAATGAAGTCCAAAGTGGTCCAGCTGAAGATAAAAGAGAAAACATGTTTTCGTTACTATTTAAGCGAGTTATGGGTATAGATTCAATAGATAATTCTCAAATATTTCAACCTGTAGACACAGTAAAACAGGCAACAAAAACTCGTGAGCTTGTTTGGTCAGACGAATTTGATAAGAATGGTCCTGTAGATACCCTTAAGTGGTTTCATCAGACGAAATTACCCTCAGGGGGCAGCTGGTATAATAATGAAGTTCAACATTATACAAATCGCATCGATAATTCATTTGTTGAAAATGGTATCTTAAAGATTGTTGCTAAAAAAGAAACTTTTACAGATCAAGGTCAAACTAAACAATATACTTCGGCAAGACTAAATTCTAAATTTGCATTTAAATATGGTCGTGTGGATATTCGAGCTAAGCTCCCTTCTGGAAGAGGTACTTGGCCTGCCTTTTGGACACTAGGTAAAAACATAAGTGAAGATGGGGCATATTGGCAAAAAAAAGGTTTTGGTAATACCCCCTGGCCAGCTTGTGGTGAAATTGATATTATGGAACATTGGGGAAGGGAACAAAATTTGGTAAAAAGTGCCACCCATACACCATACAGTCATGGAGAAACTATTAATCAAGGAGGAAGACTCATACCTACCTGCTCATCAGAATTCCATATCTATTCACTGGATTGGTCAGAAGAAAAACTGGTGTTTATGATTGATGATGTGGTTCACTACACTTATAAGCCAACGGTTAATAATAAAGATACTTGGCCATACACCTACGAGCAATATTTACTATTGAATTTTGCCATTGAACCATTGATTGATCCCAATTTTGTTTCGGATGCTATTGAGATTGATTATGTGCGAGTATATAATTAAGCAGGTATAACAGGTTAATTATATCTAACAGATTTTTAAATTTAATTCAAATGGAATTTGCGTTCCACGCTTCCATCATCATAAAAATAAAGGAGTGGTGAATTTGAATTTATGTTGACTTTTCTACCTAACAAATCGGTAACTTGAATAATTAATTTAGTCTTGTTTACTTTCAACTCATCAATGGAAGAAATTTGGTTGCATGCTTTGTCTTTCAGAAAGTCCCAGATTAATTGTGGGGAGTAGAAATCCATATTGATCGTTCCGACACCACCTAGCAGACCAATTATCCCAGGCCATTGATGACCTCCACCTATTATTTTTATGTACTCCAGTGTTCCGTTTTTGCAATTGGTGTAACTATAGCGTTCGGGATAAGACAAATCCAATCGGTTCGTGTTAGGCATATCCTCTTTTTGTGGATTCAAACCACAGTTTAAATATGTTCTCCATTTTTTCATAAGTTGATCAACAGATACCCCTGTTGTTGAAGATCCGTTATAGTTGACAACAGCATCTGCAGTTCCATGAATATGAAGGATATTATTGGCGTATTTCGGGTTAAAATTTTGGAATACAGTATCGCTCATGGTTCCGGCAATGGTTGCAATTCCGGCAAAACACTGACTAGATTCACATGCAAGTTTGTGACTCATAAAACCCCCATTGGATATTCCACACAAGTATTGTTTACTAGGATTTGTATTCAGTTTTTTCTGCATGATGAGCGTAATTTCCTCAATAAATCCAATATCATCAGCTTGAGATATTGAAACATTCATATTTGCATTCCAAGCTCGATTTAAACCATCGGGATAACATACCACAAAGTT
>JAQWZS010000090.1 GCA_029253325.1 Bacteroidia bacterium | reverse complement strand
CATTCTAATTTAAGCGCAACACAGGTATATACGCACAATACTATTGAAAAATTAAAAACAGTTTATAAACAAGCTCATCCAAGAGCATAAAATAATTTTATTATGAATATTGAAATCCAAGCTATCAATTTTGCTGCTGATCAGCAGTTAAAAGATTTTATAAACAAGAAAGTAGATAAGTTAATTTCTATTGATGATTCCATTACTTCTGCTGATATTTATTTAAAAGTAGATAAACCAGAGTCTCATGACAATAAAATTGTTGAAATAAAACTTCAATCTGCTGATGGTGATTTTTTTGCTAAAAAAAGGTCTAATTCTTTTGAAGAATCTGTTGATTTAGTTTCTCATGCACTCAGAAAACAGATTCTTAAACAAAAGGATAAATAATGCACAAAATATCTTTCTAAAATTAATTTTAAAAAAAGTATTCTTTTTAATTGTCTGTATTAAAAACTTTAATAAATTTGCAGCCCATTTTAAGGAACAGTTCTTTTAAATAGACATTAATATAAGCCGATATAGCTCAGCTGGCTAGAGCAGCTGATTTGTAATCAGCAGGTCGTGGGTTCGAGTCCCTCTATCGGCTCATGGGGGAGATACTCAAGCGGTCAACGAGGGCAGACTGTAAATCTGCTGGCTACGCCTTCACAGGTTCGAATCCTGTTCTCCCCACACCAAATAAATGGTAATGCGAGAGTAGCTCAGTTGATAGAGCGTCAGCCTTCCAAGCTGAGGGTCGCGGGTTTGAGCCCCGTCTCTCGCTCAATACCTTAACAGCCGATGTAGCTCAGGGGTAGAGCGTTTCCTTGGTAAGGAAGAGGTCACGGGTTCAATTCCCGTCATTGGCTCGAAAGAGTATAAGTAGTAGATGTATGAATAAGTAATTATATTAATTAAATTAAACAAAAATGGCAAAAGAAAATTTTAATCGTACCAAACCACATTTAAATATTGGTACTATTGGTCACGTCGACCATGGAAAAACAACTTTAACTGCTGGAATCACAAAAGTTCTAGCTGAGAAAGGTGGTGCTGAAGTTCGTGATTTTGACACGATTGATAATGCGCCGGAAGAAAAAGAAAGAGGTATTACAATTAATACTTCACATGTTGAATATGAAACCGAAAAAAGACACTACGCTCACGTAGATTGTCCTGGTCACGCCGACTACGTCAAAAACATGGTTACTGGTGCTGCTCAAATGGATGGTGCTATTCTAGTAGTAGCAGCAACTGATGGTCCTATGCCACAAACAAAAGAGCACATCCTTCTTGCAAGACAAGTTGGTGTACCTAGACTAGTTGTGTTTATGAATAAGGTTGATATGGTTGACGATGAGGAATTATTAGAGTTAGTTGAAATTGAAATCAGAGAACTTTTAGGTTTCTATGAATTTGATGAAGATAATACTCCAATTATCCAAGGTTCTGCTCTTGGTGCGTTGAATGGAGATGATAAGTGGGTAGCTACAGTGCAAGAATTAATGAATGCTGTTGACACTTGGATTCCTGTTCCACCGCGTTTGACTGACCAACCATTCTTGATGCCAGTTGAGGATGTCTTCTCAATTACTGGAAGAGGAACAGTTGCGACTGGAAGAATTGAAAGAGGAATTATCAATGTTGGAGATTCAGTAGACATCGTTGGTATGGGTGCTGAAGATTTGAAGTCAACTTGTACTGGTGTTGAGATGTTTAGAAAACTTCTTGATCGAGGACAAGCTGGTGACAACGCTGGTATCCTTTTAAGAGGAATCGAGAAAACTGATATTAGAAGAGGAATGGTAATCATTGCTCCAGGATCAGTGAAGCCTCACACTAAATTTAAAGCAGAAATTTATGTACTTTCTAAAGAAGAAGGTGGAAGACACACTCCATTCTTTAATAAGTACCGTCCACAGTTTTATTTTAGAACAACTGACGTTACTGGGGAAATCAAACTTCCAGATGGTACAGAAATGGTAATGCCTGGTGATAACGTAAGTATCACAGTTGAATTAATTAATGCAGTAGCAATGGAGAAAGGATTGAAATTCGCTATCCGTGAGGGTGGTAGAACAGTAGGTGCTGGTCAGGTTACTGAAATTATTGAGTAATACAATTTATAAATAATAAGGCACAAACGGGTGTAGCTCAGCTGGCCAGAGCACTGGTCTCCAAAACCAGGTGTCGGGAGTTCGAATCTCTCCACCCGTGCAACAAGAATTTAATATGAGTAAGATAGTAGAAATTTGGAAAGCTACCACAGACGAGTTAATTAATAAGGTGACTTGGCCATCGTGGGAGGAATTAAGAAGTAGTACGTCAATTGTGCTTATTGCATCTATCTTATTTGCTTTGGTAATATTACTAATTGACAAAGCCTTTGGTGGAGTCATGGATATTCTTTACAGTCTTTTACAATAAAATGGATACAATAGAAAAGACTCAAGAGGATTTTAAGTGGTACGTGGTACGTGCTATCAGTGGTTCTGAAAAGAAGGTTAAAGCCATCATTGAATCAGAGTTAGCTTACGCTAAGCTTACCAAGTATGTTCCAGAAATTCTTATCCCTACACAAAAGGTGTATGAGATTAAAAATGGTAAAAAGACTTCTAAAGAGAAGAGTTACTTTCCAGGATACATCCTCATTCATGCTAATTTAGTAGGTGAGGTAGTACCTACTATACGAGCTGTGAACGGTGTTGTTGGTTTTCTTGGACAGGACGGTGAGCCTGTTCCAATGAGACAGACAGAGGTTAATCGAATTTTTGGCCAAGTTGATGAGAGTAATCAAGAAGGTGAAAGTGCAATTAATCCTTACATTGTAGGAGAATTTGTCAAAGTAACAGATGGCCCATTCAGTGGTTTTAGTGGTGTTATAGAGGAAGTTAATGAGGATAAGAAAAAACTTAAAGTTATGGTGAAAATTTTCGGTAGGAAAACGCCATTAGAGTTAAATTATATACAAGTAGAAAAAGAATAAGCTTTATGGCAAAGCAAATAAAAGGTTTCGTAAAATTACAAGTTCGAGGTGGAGCAGCAAATCCTGCACCTCCAGTTGGTCCGGCACTTGGTGCTAAGGGAGTTAATATCATGGATTTCTGTAAGCAATTCAATGGAAGAACACAAGATAAAGCAGGTAAGGTATTACCAGTAGTTATTACAGTTTATCAGGACAACTCTTTTGATTTCATCATTAAAACTCCTCCTGCAGCTGCTCAATTATTAGAAGCAGCTAAGAAGAAAAGTGGTTCAGCTGAACCTAACAGAGATAAGGTAGCCAATGTTACTTGGGATCAAGTAAAAGCTATTGCTGAGGACAAAATGTCTGATTTGAATGCGATGACTACTGGATCTGCCATGAAAATGGTAGCTGGAACGGCTAGAAGCATGGGTATTACTGTCACCGGACAGTTTCCGGAAGATAATTAATGTTATCGAATACAAACAATGGGAAAAATTACAAAGAAAAGAAAAGAAGCTCTGTCTTCATATGACAGAGACGCTATTTACAGCCTTAATGAGGCCTGCGAAATAGTTAAAAAAATTACAAAGACCAAATTTGACTCTTCTGTCGATTTAGATGTTAAATTAGGAGTAGATCCACGTCAAGCCAATCAAATGGTTCGAGGAACAGCATCACTACCACATGGTATTGGTAAAGAGGTCCGTGTGCTAGCATTGGTTACCCCTGACAAAGAAGAGGAAGCAAAAGCAGCTGGTGCAGATTTTGTTGGTTTAGATGAGTTTGTTACCAAGATTGAAGGCGGCTGGTTAGATATCGATGTAATCATTACTATGCCTGCTGTTATGGGTAAGATTGGTAGATTAGGACGTGTTTTAGGACCTAGAAACTTAATGCCTAATCCTAAGAGTGGGACAGTAACTATGGATATAGGGAAAGCTGTTACAGAAATTAAAGCAGGTAAGATTGACTTTAAAGTTGATAAAACTGGGATTATTCATACGTCTATTGGGAAAGCTTCTTTTGAGGCAGACAAGATTTATGATAACGCTAAAGAGCTTATAGATACGCTTAATAGATTAAAGCCTAGTTCAGCAAAAGGAACTTATTTTCAAAGTGTAACAATATCAAGTACTATGAGCCCTGGGGTGAAGGTTGATACTAAAGCACTAACTGTATAACCAATTAATAATACAGCAATGAATAAAAACGAAAAAAACAATATTATAGATGAGTTAGCAGTAAACTTAAAAGAGTACCAGTACGTATATGTAACTGATAGCTCTAATTTATCTGCTAATTCTAATAACGACTTACGGAAGTTGCTACATAAAAATGGAGTCAAAATGCAGGTTATCAAAAACACGTTTGTTCACAAAGCTCTTGAGCGGAGTGAAACAGAGTGGGGAGACCTCAAAGACACATTAGTTGGTACAACTGCACTCTTATTTGCTTCCAACCCAAAAGCACCTGCTATCGCTATCAAAGAGTTCCGTAAAAATAGTGATAGACCGTTACTTAAAGGGGCTTACATCGACTCGGATATTTTCATTGGAGACGATCAATTAGGAACACTAATTGATTTGAAAACAAGAGAAGAACTTGTCGGAGAAATTATCGGATTGCTTCGCTCTCCAGCAAACAACGTTATTTCATCACTACAATCTGGTGGAAATACGATTGCTGGCTTAGTTAAAGCTTTATCCGAAAGAGAAAATTAATTATTAAAAAACAACAATTAAAAAACAACAACAATGGCTGACATTAAAAAATTAGCAGAAGAATTGGTTAATCTTTCAGTGAAGGATGTAAACGAATTAGCAACTGTACTCAAAGATGAGTACGGTATTGAGCCAGCGGCAGCGGCAGTAGCAGTTGCAGCAGGACCAGCAGCAGGTGGTGATGCAGGAGGCGGTGAAGAACAAACAGAATTCACTGTTTTGCTTAAATCTGCAGGTGCTTCTAAGTTAAACGTAGTTAAAGCTGTAAAAACTTTAACTGGTCTTGGACTTAAAGAAGCGAAAGAACTAGTAGACTCAGCTCCAAAGGAAATTAAAGAGAATGTTTCTAAAGATGAAGCAGATGCACTTAAAACAGCCTTAGAAGAAGCAGGAGCTGAAGTTGAGCTTAAATAATTTTTAAAAACAACACGTCCGAAAGACCCCTGATTTCAGTGGGTCTTTTGGCGTTTTTATAATTTTCTATTCCATTAACACCAAAAAATTACAACACCTTGTCATCAAAATATAACGAAAGAATAAATTTTGGGAAGATTGCTAAAGTGATCGATTACCCAGATTTCTTGGATGTTCAGTTGAAGTCCTTTCAGGAATTTTTCCAACTGCAGACATCTTCGGAAGACAGAAAATTTGAAGGATTGTTCAAAGTTTTTAGTGAGAACTTTCCTATCACAGATACACGAAACATATTCGTACTTGAGTTCTTAGACTACTTTGTAGATCCACCAAGATACACTATACAAGAATGTATTGAACGTGGGCTTACATATGCAGTTCCTCTTAAGGCTAAATTAAAGCTTAGCTGTAATGATGTGGAGCACGAGGATTTCGAAACTGTGGTTCAAGACGTTTATTTGGGAACTTTACCATATATGTCACCAACTGGTTCATTCATTATCAATGGTGCAGAGCGTGTAATTGTATCTCAACTTCATCGTTCTCCTGGAGTGTTTTTTGGTCAGTCTTACCATACTAACGGTACCAAGTTATATTCTGCAAGAATTATTCCTTTTAAAGGGAGTTGGATTGAGTTTGCAACTGACGTTAATAACGTTATGTATGCATATATTGACCGTAAGAAGAAGTTTCCTGTAACTACGCTATTGAGAGCTATAGGGTATGAAACTGATAAAGACATTCTAGACTTGTTTGGTCTAGCAGAAGATGTTAAGGTTACCAAAACAGGTTTAAAAAAGGTTCTTGGAAGAAGATTAGCCGCAAGAGTTTTACGTTCATGGATAGAAGATTTTGTAGATGAGGACACTGGTGAGGTTGTTTCAATTGAGCGTAATGAAGTAGTTATCGAGAGGGATACTATTCTTGAAGAAGAACATCTCGCTGAGATATTAGAATCTGGTGTTAAAACTATTATTCTAAGTAAAGAAAACGATGATAAAAATGATTTTCAAATCATTTTAAATACGTTACAAAAGGATACTTCGAACTCAGGTAAAGAAGCTGTAGAGCACATTTATCGTCAACTTAGAAATACTGATCCACCTGATGAAGAAACTGCACGAGGAATTATTGAAAGATTATTCTTCTCAGATAAAAGATACGATTTAGGAGAAGTTGGTAGATATAGAATCAATAAAAAGTTAGAGCTTGATATTGATAACAATAATCGAGTTTTAACAAACCAAGATATTATATCAATAATTCAGTATTTAATTGAACTAGTTAATTCAAGAACTGATGTCGATGATATTGATCACCTAAGTAATAGAAGAGTTCGTACAGTTGGAGAACAACTGTACAACCAATTTGGTGTAGGCCTTGCTCGTATGGCAAGAACTATCCGTGAACGAATGAATATTCGCGATAATGAGGTATTTACTCCAACCGATTTGGTGAATGCTCGAACATTATCATCTGTGATTAATTCATTTTTTGGTACAAACCAATTGTCTCAATTCATGGATCAGACAAATCCTTTAGCAGAGGTAACTCATAAAAGAAGAATGTCTGCACTTGGTCCTGGTGGTCTTTCAAGAGAAAGAGCTGGTTTTGAGGTGAGGGATGTTCATTACACCCATTACGGACGTTTGTGTACTATTGAGACTCCAGAGGGACCAAACATTGGTTTGATTTCTTCTTTGTGTGTTCATGCTAAGATAAATAATCTTGGTTTTATTGAGACACCATACAGAAAGGTAGAAAAAGGAAGAGTCAAAGTTGAAGAGGATGTTGTATACTTAAGTGCCGAAGAAGAAGATGAGCATATTATTGCTCAAGCAAATTCTCCTTTCAACAAAAAAGGAGTACTACAAAATGATTTAGTTAAAGCACGTTTTGAAGGGGATTTTCCAATTGAGGACAAGAGTAAGATTGATTACATGGACGTTGCTCCAAATCAGATTGTCTCCATTGCGGCTTCATTAATTCCGTTTTTAGAACATGATGATGCTAACCGTGCACTTATGGGATCAAACATGCAACGTCAAGCAGTTCCAATTATGAACCCAGAAGCACCAATTGTTGGTACTGGTCTTGAAGCTCAAGTAGCTAAAGACTCCAGAACTCAATTAGTAGCAGAAGGAGTGGGAGTTGTTGAATACGTTGATGCTGATGAAATTAGAATCAAGTATGATTTAACGGATGACAACATGCTTGCAAGTTTCATTGGAGATACTAAAACATATTATCTTACTAAATTTAGAAGAACCAATCAGAATATGGTTGTGAATCTAAGACCAATTGTTGAGCGAGGTGATAAAGTAGTTGAAGGTCAAGTCCT
>JAQWZS010000202.1 GCA_029253325.1 Bacteroidia bacterium | reverse complement strand
TTTGTGCAGAAAGCCCGATAGACATTGCATTAGACGAAGAACTTATTGGATTAAATGTTTACGAAGAGGCCAATAAGATGATCAAACACATTCATCCCAAGTATCTTATTTTAAAGCCTAATTTGATTGGAGGGCTTTCTATTTCTGATGAATGGATTAAGTGGGCACATAAACATAATCTGGGCTGGTGGGCTACGTCTGCTTTAGAGAGTAATGTAGGTCTAAATGCCATTGTACAATGGGTAAGTACTTATCAAAACCCACTTCATCAAGGGTTAGGGACAGGGTCTTTATTCTCCAATAATTTTCCTTCTCGACTAAAAATTGAGCGTGGTCAAATGCGATATGTCTAGCTTTTGTACTGGAGTGATCAGTATAAAGCACATTTTAAGTTGTTTTAGTGTCAGATTTCATAACTTATAGCTTATTGGCACAATATTTTCAATATTTTTGAAACAAGATCATTTTGAAACGATACCTATACATATTTATATTACTCTCATTGAGTATGAACCTCTTAGCTGGTGATTTTCCAAAGTTGGGATTGAACTATCCCAATCCAGCCAAAACCATTACTTATGTAAATGTGGAGTTTTCATCATTTGAAGCTCAGCTTGTCTTGTCTAATATCCTTGGTGAAGTAATTTCTATTCAAAAGATTCCTCATTCTGGTAAGTATTCTATCGATGTCACCAACATACCCGAAGGTGTTTATTTTTATACTTTGGAAGCGGGAAACGACAAAATCACGAAGAAGCTTACGGTGAAGAAGTAATTCAAAACTTCCTAACAAAGAAGTTAAACGTCGATTGGTATCCACATTGGATGATTTCTCGTTTTTTCTTTTCGCTTAATCTTTTAATTTTTGGATTGAACCCTTTGGTGTTTATGAAGATGGTTTGCTCCAGTTGTTGGCTCCCTAATTTTTGTCTGTTGAGTGTCTCACTACTTAAGTGCGAAAAGGCATTTATGAAATCTTTTTGATTGGTTATCGCGTGGTTAACCATGGATTTTTGAGAGGAATCACTTTCTAGTTTCAGTCCAAGTGTTTTTTCATTGCATAGATAGTAGCTATTCTTCCCATTATTCAGATATACTAAACTATCAAATACATGGAATGGATAATTGGCTATCACTCCACCGTCAGTCATAACTTTGGTATTCTGGTCGGCATTCTTTTTGTCGATAATTTCTCCATTGGGTTGCATGAAAATAGCCTCATAATAGAGCGGTATGCTAATACTGATTTTAACCGCATCAATTATCTTCATGTTGGGATATGTTTTGTGACCAAATACTTCTAATTTTTGGTCAGTAAGATTAGTTCCCGTAATGTATAAGTCTTTTAATTTTGGGTTTGAAGAACGAAGTGTATGGAGTTCCATAAAAGTTATGTCAGGAGATACCCCTTTGTATTTCATTGCTTGAGCAAGATCCACCATAAATCGATCCGTTTTGTAATAACCGTACTTTCTATAAAACCGAATGAGTCCTGATAGAATAGGGATACCTACTTGGCTGTATTTCCCAAAGTTTTTTTCTAGGTTGAGATGTGTTAACTCTTTGCCCGTGTATCCTAACGAAATGAGCATTCCATTCATTGCTCCTGAGCTTGTGCCAGCAACTTGATTAATATTTTTGATAATGCCCATACTATCGAGCACTTCAAAGGCACCAGAATATGCAAGTCCTTTCATGCCACCACCTTCTAAAACCAAGTTTTCGTATTGACTATACGCACCTAAGTGCAATAGAATAAGAGCAGAGATGACAATTATTTTTTTCAAATTATCCTAAAATAGCATTTCCAATAAGGAAATAGAGAAATAAACCAATTAAATCGTTACTCGTTGTAATAAATGGTCCTGTTGCAAGGGCTGGATCGATTTTCATTTTATCAAGGGTTAGTGGTACGGTTGTTCCAATTACTGCAGCGAGAAGAATAACAGAGAGAAGAGCAATACTAACCGTCATCATAATATCAGAAGAATTTCCGAAAATATAGCCGTAACCCATGAGCAGTGCAGAGCAAACCAAACCATTGATAATTGCTACTGCAAGTTCTTTACTGAGGGCACTCCATAGTCCTCTGTTAGAAATCGTATTATTAGCTAAACCTTGAACAATGATAGAGCTAGATTGAACTCCAACATTCCCAGCCATAGCCATAATCAAAGGCATGAATAAGGCTAGTTGGACGTTAGCAGTAAGCTCTTTTTCAAAATTTCCAATGACTAATGAACTAGCTATTCCACCCAATAAACCAATAATAAGCCAAGGAAGTCTTGCTCGTGTATTTAGCCAAACAGAATCCACATTCTCGACACTTTCGGATATACCTGATAGCATTTGGTAATCTTTTTCTGCTTCATCTTTTACATAATCAAGGACATCATCAAAGGTGATTCTACCCACCAATCGATTGAATGCATCCACTATGGGCAATGCAACGAGGTCATATTTTTGCATTGTATTGGCTACTTCTTCACCAGAAGAATACGTATTTTCATGGATGATATTCGGATTGAGTATTTTTTCAACCTTAGTACTTTCTTTATTAAGTAGGATTGCTTTTAACGAAACCCACCCAACAAGTTCGTCGTATTCGTCTACCACATAAGCAGTGTATACTTTAGAAACTTCCTCAGCCTGTTGTCTTATCTCTTCTGTACATTGTTTAACCGTCCAATTTCGTTTTACTTTAATCAGCTCTTTAGCCATTAAAGATCCAGCTGTATTTTCAGGGAATTTCAATAATGAAGCAATATTTTTACTGTGATCTTTATCCTTGATAAGGTGTAAAATTTCTTTTCCTTCTGCTGTTCCCATGGAATTGAGAATATCTGCGGCATCATCAGAATCTAGATAGGAAAAAAAATCATTGGCAATTTCATTATTTGAATAACCAGCCAAAAATTTAAGTTTTGTCTCTGCGTCTAATTCAGTAAGTATATCTACTTTTTTTTGTGGCTCAAGCAGGGTGGCTACATATACAGCTTGTTCAAGATTAAGTTCATTGAAAAGTTCGGCAATATCAGCTGCATATAATTTTTCGAGAATAGGAAAAAGTTCTTCCTTTTTTTGAGCTTCAATAAGTGAAAGTAGCTCGTCCTGTGATTCTTTTGTTATTTCAACGATTGACATGGGATTCTATGAACACACACAATTCTTCAAATTGAAGATAGGTAAGGTTCTCAGGTCGCAAGGTAGCAAATTGGTGGTTAATTAAAAGTTCTTTAGAGATAATTGAAGCTAGACTATTTCTCAATGTTTTTCTTCTTTGCCCAAAGGAAGTTTTGACAACGCTTTTAATTAGTTTTGGATTAGCCCTAAAGTTGTGATCTTTTTTTCGAGCTTTAACTACAATACTATTTACTCTTGGTGGCGGATCAAATGCTTGTGGCGGGAGTGTCATCATTTGCTCAATTTCGTAATAAAAAGGAAGTATAACGCTTAAGATCCCATAGTCTTTTTTATCTTTTGGTTCAGCTACCAATCGAATGCCCATTTCCAGTTGGAACATCCCCACCCAATGATTAATTATGTCTGAGTTCTCAATAATTTTAAAAACGATTTGAGAGGAAATATTGTAGGGGAAATTTCCAATCAATTGAAAAGATGTTTGATAATAATCACGAAGGTTTATTTTTAAAAAATCTGCTTGAATAATTTCAATATTCTTCCATTTGTTTTTGAGATAATCTGTAGCATCACCGTCAATTTCAACAGCTTTAAATGATTTGGCTTTGGTCAATAGATACTGGGTTAAGATACCCATGCCAGGTCCAATTTCAAGAACATCATGCTCGTCAATATCCCCAAGCCCATCTACAATTTTTTGTGCAGTGGTTTGACTTGTCAAAAAGTGCTGACCTAAGTGTTTTTTAGCTTTCAATTTTTTGTATTAACCAGTTGTTAAATTTATTCTTTTCTGTTATTTGGTGTGCTATGCCTACTTTTTTAATTGGATGATTGGTGTTGATATTCTTAATTTTAACCCAATCTTTTTCTGTACATAAGAGGGTAGCACCATTTGCTTTTTTTGCTAAAGCATCCAGTTGATCTTGGGAGTATACATTATGATCTTTAAACCCTTGAAACCCTATCAAATTATAATTTTGAGTTAAATGTTTCTTAAAGATAGCATTGTTAGCAAGTCCACTGAATCCAAATACAGGGGTATTTATTCCTGGGTTAGTGTATTTACTTTGAGCATAAAATACCGGCTTACTTTTTTGATTTATTTTCTCAAAATTTTCGGGGCATTTAGTCATGATAATGGCATCAGATCGGTTTGCACTATTTCTTCTTTCTCTAAGATTTCCAGCAGGAAGCATCCAGTCTTTGAAGTAAGGTTTTTCATAGGTAGAAAGCAGAAGTGAAACTTTTGGTTGGATTCTTCGATGTTGAAAGGCATCATCAAGAATGATTAAACTTGTTTCAGGTTTTTCTTTCAATATTTGTTGAACACCATGTACTCTGTTTTCACAGACGGCCACGGATATTTGATTACACTGACATTTGATTTGCAGAGGTTCGTCACCTACTTCTTTGGCAGTCCGAGTCTTTTCTACCCATAAAAATCCAGAAGTTTTTCTTCCATAACCCCGACTCAAAACGGCAATAGTGTATTTTTTAGATAGCAGATTAATGAGGTATTCTACCATGGGAGTTTTACCTGTACCTCCAACTGATAGATTGCCAACTGATATGATTGGTATTTCAAAAGATGTGCTCTTAAATAGTTGTCGGTCGTAGCACCAATTTCTTATGGATGTAACTAGCCAATAGATTGCTGCAATGGGAGATAGTAATACAATTCGTATCAAATACACTATTACAAAGAAAAGCAAAAATGATGGTCGGGTGATGATGAACTATTTTTTATGCATGATTGCATGAATACATCGACGTATTCCTTTTTCATCAAGCTTATATTTAGCCCTCAACTCTACCCGGGTTCCTTGTTCGATGAATTGATCCGGTAAACCAAGGGAAGTTATTTCCCCCGTATAGTTTTGATCTTGAGCTATGTTTTTTATTTGTTGCCCAAATCCACCAATTAAACAAGATTCTTCAACGGTAATGATTCGGTCAAAGGATCGAAGTGTGTTTGTGATCTCATTTTCATCTATTGGCTTTATAAATCGAGCATCAATGTGATGAATGGTATTATTTAAATCTTTAATCGCTTTCTGTACTTCTGTGCCTATTTCACCAATGGAAATAATCCCAATTTTATCTCCTTGTTGGAGTATTCTGCTTGTCCCAACTTCGAGGGGTTGTATCTCATTTTTATAATTGGTTTTACTTCCTAGCCCTCTTGGATATCGAATAACTACAGGTCCACCTGTGAAATCAGCAGCCCAATACATGGCATTCCGTAATTCATGTTCATCCATGGGAGATACGATGGTCAGGTTCGGGATAGCATTCAGATATGAGATATCAAATGATCCATGATGAGTTGGTCCGTCTGCTCCTACAAGTCCAGCCCGATCGATACAGAATACGACAGGAATATTTTGAAGTGCTACGTCGTGAATAATCTGATCATAGGCTCTTTGGGCGAATGACGAATAGATCGAACAAAAAGGTCTTTTACCAGCAGCAGCTAAACCAGCAGAAAATGTGACAGCATGTTGTTCTGCAATTCCAACATCAAAGACGCGATTAGGCATTGCATCCATGAGTATTTTCATGGAACTACCGCTTGGCATTGCTGGTGTGATGCCTACAATTCGTTGGTCTTTTTCTGCAAGCTCTAATAATGTATGTCCAAACACATCCTGAAATTTTGAAGGTTTAGGATTATCTGTGTTTGACTTAGATGGGTCTATCTTTACATAACTTACGCTATGCCAGTCGGTTTGAGCTTTTTCTGCAGGTAAATATCCTTTTCCTTTTATCGTGCGTATATGAAGAATTTGAGGTGTTTTAACATCTCTACTTTTTTCAAGTGAATGAATTAATGAATTCATATCATGACCATCGATAGGCCCCTCATATGCTAGTCCGAGTGTTTTAAAAAAATTGATTTTTTCATTGATGGTATTCAGGTGGTGATTGATTGCTCCAGAGTTTGGATCAATTCCGATCTGATTGTCATTAATGATTACAAGAACATTTGCATTGGAAGCACCTAGGTTGTTTAATGCTTCAAAAGCCATCCCCCCAGTTAATGAACCATCACCGATTACAGCAATATGCTTGTGGGGTTTGTTATCTAGCATGGCTGCCTCTGCCATGCCGAGTATAGCGGAGATTGATGTTGAAGAGTGACCTGTGCCAAAATGGTCATATTCGCTTTCATCAATTTTTGGGAATCCAGCAATACCTCCTAATTTTCGAATACGCTCAAACTCTTTTTTTCTTCCAGTTAGAAGCTTATGAATGTATGCTTGATGTCCTACATCCCATACCAGCCTATCTATTTTAAAATTAAAAATATAATGAAGGACAACAGTAAGTTCGACAACTCCAAGGTTAGCACTAAAATGACCCCCATTTTTTAAAATCTTTTCAATGAAGAATGCTCTAATTTCCTGACATAATTGAGGCAGTTGATCGTTTGATAATTTTTTAAGATCACTTGGGTCGTTTATGTTGTCTAGCAAGTTCAGAATGCAAAGATGATGTTTTAACCCCAATATCCTACGATGTGGATACACCAAATAAATATCCAATAAGTGCAGTGAATAGCATGGCTAAAGTACCCCAGAATGTAATTCTAATAACGGCTTTCCAAACACTAGAACCTCCTGTTTTAGCTGCTATAGCTCCAAGAAGAGCTAAGAATAGGATGGAAAAAACATACTGAAATAGAATCATATTATCTATTTTGGCATATAAAGCTACTAAAATGGGTAGTATGCCTCCAAATATAAATGCCGCACCAGATGCAAAAGCCGCCTGAAGTGGTTTAGCTTGACTAATATCATTAATCCCTAATTCATCTCTTGCGTGAGCTTCTAAAGCATTATGCTGAGTCAGTTGTTTTGCAACTTGAAGGGAAAGTTCTGGAGTTAGCCCACGGTTTCTATATATTTTGGCAAGTTCATGAAGTTCTTCCTCGGGGTATTCATCTAATTCTTGTTGCTCTCTTTTCAAATCTGCAGTTTCGATATCAGACTGAGAACTTACAGAGACATATTCACCTGCTGCCATAGAGAGAGCTCCAGCTACTATGCCAGCTATACCTGCGAGAACAATTGATTCTCGAGATGTTGTTGCAGCAGCTACTCCTATGATAATACTTGCAGTAGACAAAATACCATCATTAGCCCCGAGTATTGCTGCTCTTAACCAATTGCTCCGATTAACAAAATGATTTTCTGAATCTAAGTTCATGAATTTCAAAAATAATACGATAGATTTTCTTTATAAGTTTTAATGGAGTTCTTTTTGCATAACCACATGTTTGATGCCTACCTCTTCAAACGTTTCAGAGCTTATGGTGTAGCCCATTTTTTGATAAAATCCAATGGCATAGTGACGAGCATGTAAAACAACAGTTTTCATCTCATTATTCACTGCATATTTTTCAAGTTTTTGAACTAACATTCTGCCATAACCATCTCCTCTTACCTCAGCTATCGTAGCCATTTGTCTTAGTTTTCCTGTGTTTTTTTTGTAATTAGCTACCAAACTTACGGTGCCTAAAATCTGATTATCCTTTTCTAAAACAAAGTGAATTTGATCTTCTTCGTCAGACAAATCTTCATCATAAATATTGAGATTTAAGGGTTTTCTGAGAACGTCATTTCTAATGACTAAACTTTTCTCATATAAGGGGCTTTTAGTTCCAATTTGATGAACAACTGGGCCCATTAAAATAATCCTTTCTTGCTTTGAGCATCAACCACGGCAAGGTTAATCATATTGACAATTTCACGGACAGAGCTCCCTAATTGCAATACGTGAACGGATTTTCTAAATCCGACAAGAACCGGTCCGATCGCTTCAGAAATTCCTAAGCTTTGTACCATCTTATATGCAATGTTTCCGGAGGATAATGCCGGGAAGATGAACACATTAGCGTTTTCACTACCAAGCTTACAAAATGGGAATAGTTCCTGTCTCAGATCAGCATCTAAAGCAGTATTGGCTTGCATTTCTCCATCTACTAAAATTTCTGGATTTTCTGTGTTTAGCTTTTGTAAAGCTTTTTGAATATTGGTTACTGTTTTTCCTTTTGCTGAACCAAAATTACTATAACTCAACATGGCTATTCGGGGTTTGATTTGTAGTTTGGTAACGGTTTTGTGAATGAGTTTGACAATATCTACTAAATCTTCTGCAGAGGGATCAATATTGACAGTCGTATCAGCAAAGAATAACGGCCCTTGCTTACTCATTATAATGTACATCCCCGCAACCTTATTCGTCCCTTCTTCTTTTCCAATAATTTCTAGAGCGGGTCGAATGGTGTCTGGGTAGTTTCTGTTTTGACCAGAGATAAATGCATCGGCCTCACCTAATTCAACCATCATGGTACCGAAGTAGGTTCTTTGCCTCATCTTTCGAGTAGCTTCAAGAAGAGTAATACCTTTACGGGCTCTTTTCTCGTAATAAATTTGTCCATATCGATTGGTTATTTCTGGAGATCTACTTGGATCGATAATGGTACAGTCACCTAAATTTAATCCAAGCTCATCAATTTGTCCTTTGATATAATCTTCAAAGCCAAGTAGGATAGGGGTACAACTTCCTTCTTCTTTTGCGGTATGTGCGGCTTTTAATATTTTAGGATTATCTGCTTCAGCAAATACGACACGTTGAGGATTTTGTTTCGCTCTTAGGGTTAAGTTTCGGAGAAATCGATTGTCAAGCCCCAGTCGTTTTCTTAACTCAGTCTTGTAACCATCCCAATCGTTAATATCGAATTGGGCAACACCACTTTCCATGGCTGCTTTAGCTACTGCTGGAGAAACACTTGTGATTAGTCTTGGGTCCAATGGTTTAGGAATGATGTAATCTTTTCCAAAACTCATGTCGGGCTGATTGTAAGCAATGAGTACCACATCTGGCACAGGCTCTTTAGCTAATTCCGCAAGTGCCTTTACCGCAGCTAACTTCATCGCTTCATTAATTGCTGTGGCTCTAACATCCAATGCTCCTCTAAATATAAAAGGGAATCCCAATACATTATTGACTTGATTTGGATGGTCAGACCGACCAGTTGCCATGATGATATCATCTCTTGACGACATGGCTTCATCGTATGCAATTTCTGGATTCGGGTTTGCTAGTGCAAAAACAATGGGGTTTTTTGCCATGGACCGAATCATATCTTGAGTAACAATATTGCCAACTGACAAGCCCAAAAAAATATCAGCATCTTGCATTGCCTCAGCCAAAGAGTTAAATTTTTTAGGGGTTTTGAAAAGCTCTTTCCAAGGGTCTAAGTCTTTTCGGCAATCACTGACTTGACCTTCCCGATCAAACATGTAAATGTTTTCTTTTTTAACACCTACCGATATCCATAACTTCACACATGAAATTCCAGCTGCACCAGCACCATTTACGATGACTTTAACCTCGTCTACTTTTTTATCAGCAATTTCTAATGCGTTTAGTAATCCAGCAGTACTGATAATTGCTGTGCCATGTTGGTCATCATGCATCAATGGAATTTTCATTTCTTTCTTGAGGGTTTCCTCAATTAAGAAACTTTCAGGAGCTTTGATATCCTCTAAGTTAATTCCACCAAAAGTAGGCTCTAGTGCTTTCACAACATCAATAAATTTTTGAGGGTCAGAAGCATCTACTTCAATATCAAAAACATCAATATCGGCAAATATTTTAAACAGAACTCCTTTTCCTTCCATAACAGGTTTTGAGGCCAAGGGTCCTAAATTTCCAAGACCTAATACTGCAGAGCCATTACTAATTACGGCCACTAAATTTCCTTTAGCAGTGTACTTGTAAGCATCTTGTGGATTGTCATGTATTTTTTCGCAAGGATCAGCTACTCCAGGCGAATAGGCCAAGCTCAAGTCTCGTTTGGTCTGAGTAGGCTTGGTAGGGATAACTTCGATTTTGCCAGGTCTACCTTCAGCGTGGTAGTCTAATGCATTATCAAATTGATTTTCCATGGGTTTATAGTTTTTGGTTTAGATTGCTATACGAGCAAAGGTATTTTTATTTTACGAAGTCTTTTAAATTTCCAGATTCATGGAGTTTATAACCTCTTTCTCC
>JAQWZS010000184.1 GCA_029253325.1 Bacteroidia bacterium | reverse complement strand
AGTTTAGTGCCATCTTTGTAGATGACAATCACCTTGCCATCAATCCAACTTCTACTTTCTATATTTTCAATAGGAAGCTGTCTTTTACTTTGAGATTCTCTTGAAGAGGTTTTAAAAATTTTAACCTCACCTTTTTTGCCTTCTGAATAAGGTACACTTTCAACTAGTTTACGCCACTTGCTGTCTTTGTATTTCTCTCTTTGTTCAGGGGTAAGTTTGTCAGTGTATTTCTTCATATGTTAATTTTGTTTACTTAGTGTTTCAAGATCTTTTATAAAGTATACTTCAAAGTAGCTTAAATCACCAATGTTCTTTCCAAGCATTTTAATACAATCAGGAGCAATATGTTCAGTTTTATAAGCTCCTATAATTTTGCCAGTTGATTGAATTAGCATGGGTTTATTAAAATAATTATTCATAGGGCATGGATTAGAATTCACATTTTGGTTTGCATATTTTATTTTTTCTTCCGTCCTGGTGTAAGTGTATTTATCACTTCTTTTAAAGATTTCAGTATTATTATTAAGTTCATCTTTAAACTTTAAAGAAAAAATTTCATAAACATCATGGTATTGATTATATGAATAATAAGCTTTCCCAGAATATACCATTGTACCTTGATTATTCCAGCCAGGAGCGCCTAAAGATTTATCTTTTTTAATTATAAAAACGTCAGAATAATAAATCAATTCTTTTTTATTAACTGCTTTAGGAAGTGATGTATTTTGAATTAGTGATTTATGATAATTCCTTATGAGATTTGCATGCTCTAACCTACTTGCATTGTTTGCAGAATTATGTATGCTATTCCATAGAAGTCTACCTTTTTCAATGTCTGATTTTACTTTATTTTCTCTTTTTTGTTGGGCCAATGCAGCGTTTTGTTGGGCTGATCTAACATTTAAAGCCCGCTCTAGGCTATTGTAGTCGGGAACGAAAGGCTTATAATCGGGCTTGTAAGATTCCCTTCCATAAGGGGATTCTCTCTTTTTAATTGTTGATTTTGATGAATTAGTCCAAGGGTCGTATGTAGTTTCAACATCATATGTTTGACCTAAACTAGATAAAGGAAATAATAGAAGAAGGATAATACTTTTTACAAGTGATTTTGAGGAAGTCTCTTTCATAATTATCATTGCTTACAGTCTCGAAAATAGCTAATTAAATTAAATTGTTTAACCTCATTAACTCCTTACTCAAATTACTGTGACTAATCTTAGCATAAATCTGGGTAGTTCGCAAACTATTATGTCCTAGCCAATGACTGACTGTTTCAATGGGTACTTCATTATCTAATAGTATCGTAGTTGCACAAGTATGTCTAGCCACGTGATGGGTTAGATGCTTTTTAATTTGTGCTTTCTCTGCGATGAATTTCAAGTATTCATTGACCTTTGGATTACTCAGTTTTGGTAGCACTTTATTTTCAATCATACGTTCATTACACCAGCTATACTTTTCAATAATTGAAAGAGCTGAACCAAGTAAAGGGATTTCTCTTCGTTCACCTGTTTTGATTTGATCTATTCTTAAATAAAGCTCGTTACCGATTTTATGAATATTTTCCATGGTTAAGGCCATAGCGTCACTATATCGAAGGCCTGTGTAACAAGAAAAAAGAAAGATATCACGCACCTGGCTCGCCGTTGGATGGTTGGCAAGATCTACATCACATAATTGATGAATTTCTTGTTGGGTTAGATATTCCCTGTTTGCTTGTGGGTATCTGAGTTTAAAATTAGCATAAGGGTTAAAAGATAGTATTCGTCTTCTAATTGCTTCGTTCAATACAGCCTTTAGTCTTGAATGGTGTTTGTTAACCGAGTTCAGTTGAAGTTTATCCCCGTTCTTGTTATATGGTGTATGTTTTAGGTAATCATCCCACTTAGTAATGAAGTGGAAGTCAATATCCTTGACAGCGGGCTCTCTGACTGATGAATTGAAATAATTTATCAGACAATCAAAGGTTTGTTTGTATTTGGCCTGGGTGGATTTTACCACTTGTCCCTTTTCTTTTTGATCCTCCAGGTAATTTAAGTAGAAGGAGAGTAATTTAATTCTGGGCTTCTTAACAGCCCCTATGAATTCTTTGATCTCTTGCGGACCAAATTCTTTTGCTAATTCTAAAAGCTCATGATGAGCTTTATAAACCTTGGTTTCTAAGTCAGCTAATCGCTGGTTAAAAATGATGTTATGATTAAAGCGCTCTTTTTGAGTATTCCATTCTTTTTTATCACATCTGATTCCTGTAGCAATTTCTGCTTTTTTACGGTCATAGATAATTCTTAAATTCACACTAAAAGCATACTTGCCATGCTTGAGCGGTTTGAGAAAAAATTTAAGACTAATGGTTCGCATTTTTAAAATCTGTAAGTGAAACATTTTCGACTCAGGTGAAACATAAGTGAAACATTTACCCATCAAAAGTGAAACATTTTGATAGATTTTCAAAACTTACAGATTCGTAAATAGCTGATTTCGAATGAATTAGAAAATATTCGAAAATAAATG